>JAIRZQ010000189.1 GCA_031267135.1 Prevotellaceae bacterium | reverse complement strand
AATACCTCGCTGTCTTAAATAAATGTTTTACTGTCCTAAATAAATGCCTCGCCGTCTTAAATAAATGTTTTACTGTCCTAAGTAAATGCTTCGCTGTCCTGAATAAATGTTTTACTGTCTTAAGTAAATGCTTTACTGTCCTAAATAAATGCCTCGCTGTCTTAAATAAATGCTTTACTGTCTTAAGTAAATGCTTCACTGTCCTAAATAAATGCTTTACTGTCCTTCGCAAAATTTTGCCATTCATTTAAAATTCTCTGTCCGATAATTTACATTATAGGACAACAAACTCGCGTGACCATCAGTAATATAGCTGTTTTTTCATATAATTGTTAAAAAATTATTTTTGCCTGTAACCAAATATGTATATAACTTTGTGTGTCTTATAATGTAAATTATTGGACAAAAAAATTTTAGAAATGTTAAAAAATGATGAAAAAATGGCAGCTGTAATTAAAATTATTTTGCATCAGCGACTGTTTATGAATTTAAAAAACTAATTTTGCGGTATAATAAAAAAACATTCGATAAAAATGAAAATACAGACTATTATAAACCTTACAGCAGTTTTATTTTTTACGGCAATGATTTCATGTAAACAAAACCGGCAGCAAAACAAATCTTCTTTTTACGGTAAAGCGGATTCGCTGTTTTCTGCCATTTATTCAGACGGCAATGAGCCGGGCGCTGCAGTGCTTGTGATGAAAGGCGACAGCGTGATTTTTGAAAAGTGCTACGGCATTGCCGACATGCAGACGCAAACGCCAATAACTCCCGAAACCGATTTTTGCATTGCATCGGTTTCAAAGCAGTTTTCAGCCGTTGCGATTCTGCAACTTGCCGAACGCGGATTACTGTCGCTGAACGATAATCTTAAAACGTTTTTCCCCGAATACAAAGCCGATTTTTATAATCGAATAACCCTGCATCACATACTTAGCCATACATCGGGAATTCCCGACACGCGCCCGCGAACCGACAAGAATTTTATGCTTTATTCTACCGATGTTGAATCGTGCGAATACTTAATCGACCTGGATAAACTGAATTTTGAACCGGGAACAGAATATGAATACATAAACCCAACGTTTCAGCTTGTATATCAGATTATCCCGCGAGTTACGGGCATCGATTTCGATTCGTATATGAAGCAACACATTTTTGATGTTGCCGGAATGACGAATTCCATATACTTTGAAGCAGGACGCGCAATTCCAAACATGGCTCACGGCTATACATTCGATAAAGACAAAAACGCTTATGTAGAATGTGATTACGGTGAAACAAACTTTTTTGCGTCGAAAGCCGATGGCGGGCTTTACACGTCGATACGCGATTTTGCCAAATGGGAAAAGGCTTTGCGCGAAAATAAAATAATAAGCGAGGCGATGAAAAAAGAAGCCTGTTCGCCCAAAATTAAGATAAGCGAGGATGCCGAATACGGATATAATAAAAATACTGCTTACGGATACGGATGGTTTATACAGCAAACCTCGAACGAACCCGAATGTATTTACCATCTTGGCGACAACGGTGGATTTACCATTTATGCGGGCAAAATTCCCGAAAAAAATATAGTATTACTGATTTTTTCAAATCGCGACGACATCGACAGAATTGCTACTGCCGATAAAATATATGCAATGATGAAAGAAGAAGGACTGCTGTGATTTACTGCTTCAAATTTAAACATTCAAAATCAGGCTTTGCCGGTCAAGTATGGCTTTTAGCATTTCTTTGGTTGCATGAAATACATATATAATTGCAATGCTTTTTTATCGTACATTTGTACCATATTGAAAAACAAATCATGTCGCTAAAAAGAGAACGGATACATATTGACGGAAAAGACGAAACAGACCGCATTGCTTCTTATTCGTATCGTGATGACAAATGCATCATAATTTTCAAAAATAATGATACAGAGTATTCGTACAATAGAAACAGGGTAAAAATTATCAAAAATGCAATAAGCGATAATAAATCGTACAACATTTTCAACTATTTGAAAAAGATTGCGGATACCATCGGGCTGGAAACGGAAAGAGGCGAAAACATACTTGCCCAAAGTTACCGGCAAATTTCGTTTATATCGGAAGACTGTGTCCTTGCAAATTATCTTAATGGCACAATGTCACAGACAAGCAGCAATCATCAGCCTGTTGGTTTTTTCCCTTTCGGGTTTAATGTCAGTCAGAATAATGCCGTAAACAGGGCATTTTCCTGCTCGGTGAGCGTTATCGAAGGACCTCCGGGAACAGGAAAGACACAAACCATATTGAACATTATTGCCAATGCCGTTATAAGCGGGCTGAGTGTTGCCGTTGTGTCAAGCAATAATTCCGCAACAAAAAATGTCTATGAAAAACTTGAAAAGAACGGCATAGGATTTATTGCCGCGCTCCTTGGAAGCTCTCAAAATAAAAAAGAATTTATAGATTCTCAAACAGGTATTCCGGATTTGTCCAAGTTCAGTCTGTCCGATACGGAAAAAACGAAAATAAAAAGAAATATTCAAGCGATTTTCGACCGGCTTACCGAATATCTTGTCAAAAAGAACGAATTGGCATTATTGAATCAGGAACTTGATAATATAAAAACCGAATATCAACATTTTCAAAATACTTACAAAAAACGAACAGCCCAAATCTTTGAATTTAAACAAAGCATAGCTGCCGATGATTTGCTTTCATTGTGGTTATCTGTTGAAAGTCAAGCAATAAAAAAGAAGAAGTTCGGTTTTATAAAAAGACTTATTTTCCGAATACAGTATGGAATTAAAGATAGGGCATTTTACGAACATTCTTTTGAAGAAATGATATTAATTTGCCAGTCAGCATATTACCATGCAAAAATTTTAGAACTGGCAGAGAAAGAAAAAGCATTGGAAACTGCACTGAAAAAGTTTTCATTTGACAGCAAAATGAAAGAATATACAGCTCTTTCAATGCAGCTTCTGAAAGCGGAATTATACAAAAGATACAAACACAAAGAACGAAAAACCTACACAATAGACGATCTTCGTTTCAAATCATCCGAATTTATCAAGGATTATCCGGTGATTATGAGCACAACATATTCTTTAAGACGAAGTTTATCCGACAATATTTCTTACGATTATGTAATAATTGACGAATCATCACAAGTTGATTTGGCAACAGGCGCGCTTGCCCTGTCATGTGCCAAGCGCGCCGTGATTGTAGGCGATTTAAAGCAGCTTCCCAATGTGGTTGCTTCTGATATGCAAAAGCAAACCGATTCGGTTTTTTATTCTTCCGGACTGCGCGAACCTTATCGCTATTCCACTCACAGCTTACTGTCCTCTGTAATGGAACTTTTCCCGAACGTCCCGAAAACGCTTTTGAAGGAGCATTACCGTTGCCACCCGAAAATCATCGAGTTTTGCAATAAGAAATTTTACGATGATCAACTGATTATACTTACCGAACCAACAGACAAACGGCAGCCTCTCATTGTTTACAAAACGCCACCCGGCAATCATGCACGAGAACGAATGAATCAACGGCAGATTGACATGATAAAGCAGGAAATTATTCCGAGCGAACATCTTGAAACTGTTGACTTGGGAATTGTTACACCGTATCGCAACCAAACAGACGCTCTGCAAAAAGCATTTCACGGAACTGCAATAAAAGCGGACACGGTAGATAAATTTCAAGGCAGGGAGAATGAGATTATCATACTTTCCACTGTTGATAACGAAATTTCGGACTTTGCAGACAACTCCAATCGCTTAAATGTAGCGGTTTCCCGTGCAATAGAACAACTGATACTGGTCGTGAATGGAAACGACAGCGCCAAAGACAGCAACATCGCCGATTTAATCCGATATATAGAGTACAACAACTTTTCGGTAATTCAAAGCGATTTGCACTCCATATTCGACTGCCTGTACAAAGGATATGAAAGAAAACGGTTTGAAATAATTTCAAAAGGAGGCAAAGTGTCGGAATTTGACAGTGAAAATTTAATGTACGCTCTAATCAAAGAAGTGCTGTCATACGACAAGTACTCAAAATATAGCGTTTTGTTCCAGTTTCCCTTAAGAAATCTTATCAGAGATTTTTACAGGTTAAACGAGCAGGAGCAAAAATATGCAAGCAATCCCTTGACTCATTTGGATTTTTTGATTTATAACAAAATAGGAAAAATCCCCGTCCTTGCCGTAGAAGTCGATGGTTTCGCAAATCATAAAGATGGCACTCGACAGGCGGAAAGAGATAGAATGAAAGACAAAATATTAGAAAAATACGATTTCCCCCTTTTGCGCTTTGCAACAAACGGAAGCAATGAAAAAGAGAAATTAACGGAGAAGCTAAACGAAATACAAAAAAACAAATGGGCTGACCAGCAACAATAAGTAGCTTGCTCTCAGTGCAGGTGTATATTCATTGAATGATTTAACATTCAGGTCGGGCAATCCATAATTTACTTTTCATTTTTTACAAATTTGGTAATGCAATTTTATATATTAATCTTGCCTTTTATCAAATCATCCAATAAAATGGCAGAAGTTTCATCTGCTTGTTTTAATAATTCGATAAAATTTTCGTATTTCAAATCAGGCTTGCCTGCATATTTTGAGTAAAAATCTTTCATAAATAACAGCCATTGTTCTTCTCCCATTTTTTTTACCGCTTCGTTAATTATTAATGATCCCTTGTTGTAAACTATTGTATTATTGTTATTGTATTTCATGTCATACAGCGATCTGTCTTTGTCCGAACCTTTAATTTTGCCGTATGCGCTTTGGCAACTGTCTATTAAACCATCGAAAAAATCCTGTCCGTAATAATTCTTCGCAAAAAGAAAAGATAAATATTCGTTGAGCGACTCTTTAATAAAATATGCGCCAAATTCACCATCTCCGATTAATAATGTCCATTCGCCAAACCATCTGTGACCGATTTCGTGTACTAATGGTAAAATATGTGGTTTTTGTGCAAACTTATCCTGTGATACCGATATAAAGTTTACATTGTTTCTGTTGCTGAAGCCATTCGTATGAAAAATATAGGTTATTTTGTTTTCGATGCCAAGGTATTCATTGCTGTACGGGCTTAAATGCTTTGAGAAAAAATCAACGGATGCAGTTGTCATATCTGCCAGTTCCTTCATGCGGGCGGCAGGAACATCTATCGAATCAATAAGATATATGTCATTTATTGTCTGATCATTATCAGTCGTTATGCGCCTGTATCTGCTGTCGGGTAATATTGCAAATATGCACGCATGAGATACGACGGGATTTGTCGTTTTATAATGATATGTTTTCATGCCTCCTGCATGCTGTTCTAAAGAAAAAGGATATGAGCCGACAATATAATAATTATCGGGTGCAGTAACCGTAACGTCGAATAAAGCCTTTTCGCCAAATATGAAAGGATAATAATATTCGGAAAACGAAGTTTCCCATATTTCACAGATCTCTCTATATATAAAAGCGCTGCTGAACGAAAGAAAATCATACTCCATAGTTATGTGCGCATGCTTCTCGCCTTTCATCCGGAATGTTAATTTCTTTTGTTCATAATCATACGTGTAATCGACTGCCGGGTATGATGATATGGTCAAGTTGCTGTCAGGTACTGAATCTTCTCCAAGCTGTCCTCCGAATTTCAGTTCCACGGTATCCGTATCATTTTGATTCAGATTTATATCAAATTCGCAACGCACGTGTAACACGTTGGCACTGCCTTCTTTTTCTCTAAAAAATTCTATTTTATAGTTGGATATTTTATTCTTTTCTCCTGCTGCAAACATACTGTTTGCCGAAAAGAATACCATAAAAATTAAAATGCTAATAAATTTTTTCATAATCTAATTTGTGATTTGCTATGTTATCAATTAATTTTGGATATAAATTTTTTATTTTTTGAAATAATACCAAATAACCATGCCATGCCATTTTTTGCAACTTACATGTCTGTTCAACTAATTTTGTAGTATCTTCATGGCAGAAATATCTTTCCGACATGCAGGCTCCTGCGCATAAATACCTTATATTGCAATTTTTACACAGTGTTTTGTCAACATCTTCGGGCATGTAATTTCTGTTTGTTTCGTTATTTATTCCCTGCGATAAGTTGCCTATGGATGTTTTTGCAATTCCGGAGTAATTCATACAGGTGTAAAGAGTGCCGTCAGCATTCACGGCAATCATATTTCTTCCTGCGCCACAGGACACATTGGTAACTTCGCGCGAAGCTATTATTTTCAGTTTTTCCAATATGAATTTTGCATGGATAAATTCCTTGTTTTTTATTTTTTCAAAGTAATATTCAATCATATCGTTAAACTGTTTTTGCAATATGTCAATATTTTTTTCATTCCATTCTGCATATTCATGTTTACCGTCATAAGTTGGAAAGCAGAAAACAATGTGATATCCTGCCTTTTGAGATTCAAAAAATTTTACAATATCAACGATATTATCCTGCCCGGCAACTATGGTTGCTCTAAAATCAAAAGGAATACCGTGCTGTTTTAAAATATCGGAATTATGTAATATTGTTTCAAAAGTATTACCTTTGCCTTTTACAAAAGGACGGTTTCTATTGGTTGTTTCTTCGGTACCATCCAAACTTATCAGCAGGGAAATATTATGTTTTTTAATTATTTCGATGTGTTTGTCTGTAAGTACCGTTCCATTGGTAGTAACAGAGTAATTAAACTTTTTGGATGGATGCCTGTGTTCTGTTATCTGTATCGTTTTTTCAATGGTACTGTTTTGCAGAAACGGTTCGCCGCCAAAAAAGCTTATTAAAAAACTATCTTTAGCCCTGCTTGTATTAACCATATAATCAATCGCTTCAACAGCAACATCAACGCTCATATTTTTAAAAGCAAATTTTCCTTTATTTCTTGCAAAACAATACCGGCAGTTCAGATTACAGCTTCCTGATATATTCAGTACAATAGCCGATATGTCAATATCAGATGTCTGTATATTTATATGCTTTGTGTCTTCTCTGGAAACCGAATCCATAAAGTAGCTGTGAATATCCTTAATCAGACTCGGCGAAAGAGGACTGTTTTTAAAATTATCGGAAATACAGGTATCGATGTACTGCTTGAAATGCAAATCGCTTATTTTATATATAAGCCCGCGCGGAGCATAATATAAATATTCTGCACTGTCTGCATTAAACAGTTTTATATCTTTTTGCAGTAATAAGTATTTTCTAAAATCCATACTTTCCTGTTTGCAGTAATTATTTAATAATTTGCTCATAAAATGTTAGAGGCACCAATATTGAATGCCTCTAACAAACATTTATCTAACCAAATGGATCTACAGGTCCAATAATTTCAATTGCAGCACCAGTACCACAATATGTGCCTTCTATTCTTGCACATTTATAAATCTCAGTGGCAGCACAAATTTTAACGACATGCTTTCCTCCTTGGATTTCACTTGCATTTTCTAATGTCAAAAAATTGAATTTCTTTTTTTCTATTTTATTTTTCATATTTGTAATTTTTATTTATTTTCCTACTCGTAAGGCTTTTCGGTACTCCCCAACTTGTTTTCACAGCATTCGGCTCTGCGCCGCAATTTTATTTATACAGTATGCGGTTTCCTGCATCGGTACCTCATTCTTCCTTGAATTTTTTCCGAAATCAAACAGTCCTGTTTGATGTTTTTTGTTATCTTTGCATGCCGTTTTGTGTTTTTGTCAATAAAATATCTCGTCTGATTGAGAAGTTAATTAAAATGCAGTACGGCTTTTTTATGCTTGCAAGGCTAAAAAAGGCGCTTATATGTTGTGTAATCTTTTCATGAATTTTACCGTACAATAAAATTATTTTATCATTAACTGATTTATTTCCACTTTTCATATTTCTTATTTTGTTATACATCTGTTTGTGCTGCAAAATTAATATTTTTTACAAAAATAAGGAATAATTATTTACTAATATTTATAATTAGCGTCAAAATATCTGACAAAAACGTCAATTTATCTGACATCACTGTTTATTTTGTTTTTTTCATCAGAACAGAATTTTCGGGAAGCGTATCGGGACGTTCATCTTCCTGTAGAAATGTTAGTAATACATATTCAAATTCTGTGGTTTTCGTTTTTGAGTTACAATAATAATTTTCTATAAAATCGAAATCCAACACATCGGATATTTGCAACAATAATGCAATATCAATACTTTCACAGTCATAAATATAATATACATCACTGCGCGAACGGTGAATGAGTTTGGCAAATTCTGTGATTGAAAGTGAACGCTGTTCTACTTTTTGTTTTATAAGTTTGCCTATATGTACTTTTGGTATCATATTGTTGCTTTGTTGATTAAAAAGTGGACTTAAACTCAATATGTCTTCAAGGTTCTAGCATACCCGCCCAACAAAAGTAAAAGCCCACGTAAGCAACGTGAGCGTTTTCGCTTTACTTTTTTGGGCTTAAAATTTGCTAGATTTTGAAGACAAAGTATAAGCTAACGCTTTATTTTGTATTTTTTTTCTGTTATTTTATGTCATGATATAATTTTATAATGCCAAAATTAGTAATTGGTTTTTAAAAATAAAAATATATTCCATTATCTTTAAAAATTATTTTTGTTTTGTGTAATTAATGACCTTTAACCGTTTCTCCTGCATGGGAAAACATGCTCGGCGAGAAATTCGCCTGTCAGATGCATCCTGCGGTTAAACCGAACTTCCCTCGACAACAATTATCTAAACAGAGGGAAAAGCCATAACTCCTGAAAAATAAAAAACACCGCTCCGGCAAAATAGCCCACTAAAACCAGTAATGTGATATTTTTAAAATACCATACAAAATTTATTTTTTCCAGTCCCATCGTAACAACTCCTGCCGCCGAACCTATAATCAGCGTGCTTCCTCCCACGCCTGCGCAGTATGCAAGAAACAGCCAGAATGAGCCATCCTGAACAAAATTTGCCATATATACAGGATCTGCCGCCGCACTTATAATCGCATCGTTTGCCAAAGGATACATTCCCATTGCGCCCGCAACCAGAGGCACATTGTCGATTATCGACGAAAGTATTCCTATCAAAATGTTTATGGCATATATGTTTCCTACCTTGTCGGCAAGCAGCACGGAAAAATCATGCAGTATTCCCGAACACTGGAGCGCCGCTACAGACATCAATATTCCCAGAAAAAATAAAATGGTAGAAATGTCAATGCGTCCCAAAATTATTGTAATTCTCGCCTTTTCATGCTCCGGAATGTTATGTTTCCGCTGATACAGAATTTCGGTATAAATCCACAGTAAACTTAATCCAAACAGAACGCCCATGAATGGCGGCAAATCTGTAATAGCCCGAAATATCGGCACAAAAACCAGGCTTCCCAGTCCCAATGCAAAAATCGTTTTTTTTTCGTTTCGGGTTAAATACTTAGCCGTTTCGAGATTATTGTAATGCTTTTCCGTTTCGAGCGCTTTTATCGGTCGTGTAAATTCGCCCTTGAGAAACCTGCTGACAATAAGAACAGGAATAACAACCGATATTAAAGAAGGAATAATCAAACTCGGCAATATTCCTCCTGTGGTTATGTTTCCTTTTATCCAGAGCATAATTGTGGTAACATCGCCGATGGGCGAAAATGCGCCTCCGCTGTTTGCCGCAATAACGATGATGCCTGCAAAAAGCCATCTTTCACCGGTATTGTTTATGAATTTGCGAAGCAGCATTATCATTACTATTGCCGTTGTCATGTTATCCAGTACCGCCGACATGAAAAAAGTAATGACAGACAGCAGCCACAGCAGTTTTTTCTTGTTGCGCGTTGTTATCCAGTCGGTGATAAGCGAAAATCCGCCGTGAACATCTATAAGTTCTACTATTGTCATGGCGCCTATCAGGAAAAACAGTATTTCGGCAATGTCGCCAATGTGTTCTATTATTTGTTTTTCGGTTACAAACGCAATTATTTTATCGAACATCGAAAGATGTTCTCTTGCAGTATCTCCTGCAAAAGTCATAAATTCGCTGCTGTCGGGCAAAATGGACGATGCGTTTAATATGTACAAAACCCAAAGTGCAACGCATAAAAGCAAGGCAAATGCAGCCTTGTTTATTTTTAACATGTGTTCGAGGGCTATAGCTGCATAGCCTACGACAAACAAAACAATCATTGTAATAACCATAATATCTTTATTTTTAAAATGATAATCAAACCTGTGTCTTTTTATGAATTTACAAATGTAAGTTTTTTTATTATTACTTATGTCTAACAAATTGTTATTGATTTATATATTTAATAAAATTTAACTTCGACAGACAGTATTAAATTATTTATAACTTCGTGCATGTCAGACCTTATGACAAATTAAATATATAATGCGAATTTAAAGCAGGTTTCTGTAAATGCCATGCCGGTATGCTATATTAAGCTAAAATATTTGCAAATTTTATCTGTTTTGAAATTATCCGGGCATATTGTGCAATTTATAGATGAACGGGTATTTCATGTTTCACGCTGCTAACGTTAACAAAATTCAATACCATGCTAATTTTTTCTTTTTTTATTCATACCTTTGCCATCTGAATTTACATGAATAATAATCAAATGAATTTTGTAGAAGAATTGAAATGGCGAGGTATGATTCAAGATATCACGCCCGGTACCGAAGAACAGTTAAATAAAGAGATGACAACGGCTTACCTGGGAATCGACCCTACAGCCGATTCGCTGCATATAGGTCATCTTTGCGGCGTGATGATGCTGCGCCATTTTCAGCGTTGCGGACACAAGCCCATCGCAGTCATAGGCGGAGCAACAGGAATGATTGGCGACCCTTCGGGAAAATCGACCGAACGCAATTTACTCGACGAAAATACCTTGCGACACAATCAGAATGCAATAAAAAAACAGCTTTCAAAATTTCTTGATTTCGAAAGCGATTCCCAAAATGTCGCCGAAATGGTTAATAACTACGACTGGACGAAAAATTTTTCTTTTCTCGACTTCGTTAGAGATGTTGGAAAACACATTACAGTAAATTACATGATGGCTAAGGACTCGGTAAAAAAGCGACTTAACGGCGAAGCCCGCGACGGCTTGTCGTTTACCGAATTTACATACCAGCTTCTTCAGGCTTACGACTTTCTGTTTTTGAATACGCACAAAAACTGCAAATTGCAAATGGGCGGCAGCGACCAGTGGGGAAACATCACAACCGGAACAGAACTCATTCGCCGAACAACGGGCGGCGAGGCATTTGCTCTTACCTGTCCGCTTATAACCAAAGCCGATGGCGGAAAATTCGGCAAAACCGAAAGCGGAAATATTTGGCTTGATGCGCGTTATACTTCGCCATACAAATTTTATCAGTTCTGGTTGAATGTAAGCGACGACGATGCAAAACGATACATCAAAATTTTCACATCCACAGGCAGGGAGGAAATAGAAAAACTTGTTGAAGAACAGGATGCAATGCCGCATTTGCGAATATTGCAAAAGCGTCTGGCAAAAGAAGTAACATGCATGGTTCACTCCGAAAGCGATTATGTTGCCGCTGTTGAAGTATCGCAGATTTTATTCGGAAAATCAACATTCGAATCGCTTGCAAAACTCGATGAAGAAATGTTTTTAACTGTCTTTGAAGGAGTTCCTCAATACAAAATATCAAATGTAATAATAGATGAAAAACTCAGTATCGTTGAATTACTGACAACGGCTACAAACATTTTTCAGTCAAAAAGCGAATTGCGCAAGCTTATTGCGGGCGGCGGACTGAGCCTTAATAAGCAAAAAGTTGAGAATGCCGAAAAAACGGTATCGGCAAAAGATTTGTTAAACCAGAAGTATATTCTGATACAAAAAGGCAAAAAAGATTATTACATAATAAAAACAGACTGATAATTTTTGTATTGCAAAAAAAAATATTAACTTTGAGGCATAAAAATAAAAACACATAAGATATGTTTATACGCATAACACGGCTTTTACTGATAATTACTGTTTCAATATTTTTGGGCATGTGCATTGTTTGGTGGTTTATGTACATTGCAAAAGGCGAGGCTACGCTAATGCTGAAAATTGCGATGCTGGGTTCAATTATATTGATTGCTGCAATTCTTGTACTGCAATTTTGGGAAAATCGCAACAATAAAAAAGACGATAAAAAAATTATCGGAGAACAGGAAAATACGGATCAGAACAAAGTTTAATTATATAAAACATCATCAAAATTTGAAGGCATGGATACAAAAAAATTGGTTGTCGGAATAGACATCGGCGGTACAAATACCAAATTCGGAATGGTTGACCGCGTTGGAAACATATATGTTGAAGAAAATATTTCAACGCCGTTTTACAGCGATTTCGACGATTATATTAATGCGCTGAAAGATGTTATAGTAAAGCTCGAAGCAAGTGTAGAAGGCGCCGAAATTATCGGAATTGGCATTGGTGCGCCCAATGGCAATCACAAAACAAAAGAAATAGCATTTGCCCCGAATTTGCCATGGGAGGGAATTTTGCCAATAGTGGCAAAGCTGCAAAAATTTTTCCCGGCAACATGCATTGTGTTGGACAATGATGCAAATGCCGCAGCTATTGGAGAAATGGTTTACGGCGGAGCGGCAAAAATGCGCGATTTTCTTTTTGTTACCCTTGGCACCGGACTTGGCAGCGGTTTTGTTGCCAATGGAGAAATGATTTACGGCAACGATGGACTTGCAGGAGAACTCGGACATGTGATTGTCGAAAAAAACGGACGTAAATGTAACTGCGGACGATGCGGATGCCTCGAAACTTACTCTTCGGCAACAGGTATCAAGCGTACGGTTTCGGAACTGCTGGCAACAAGTACCGAAGACAGTGTTTTCCGTCATAAAAGTTTCGACGAATTTGAAGCTAAAGATATTGCCGAAGCAGCTCAAAACGGAGATAAAATCGCAATTAAAGCATTTCATATAGCAGGCGAAATACTCGGTCGCGCTCTTGCAAATGCGGTTGCAATAACCGTTCCCGAAGCAATATTTTTGTTCGGAGGCTTGGCAAAATCCGGAAATCTGATTTTTGAGCCGACAATCGCGTCTTTTGAAGAAAATATACTCAAAATCTGGAAAGGCAAAATAAAAATCCGTCAATCCGAATTGCAAAACAAAGATGTGTCGATACTCGGTTCGGCTTCGCTTGCATGGAATTACATCAACAAAGGCTCGCTATAATTGACATAAAATCAATGATATAAATATGAAACGATATTTTACACGAGTTTTCAAGTTTGCAATATACCTGATTGCCTTACTGTTTCTGATACTGATGTTCATATATCTTATGAGCAAAGACGTAATGTCTGAAACCGCGAAGCTGTCCAATTTTTTAAAAGAAGGTCGCCTTTTGGAAATGCTGTGTCTGGTAATTGTTTTTGCGCTTATATATCCGTTTATAGGATTTGCCTGCATAAAAATATATCTGAACAAGCCCTTAAATGAAAATAAGAACGAAATAATAAAACTGTTCGGTCAGCGCAAATATGTACTTGCAAGCGACGAAAACAAAATATTAACTTTTCGTCCACAAAGCAAATTCAACAGGCTTACGCGCATGTACGAAGATTCGCTTAAACTCGATTATTCGGATACGATTCTGAAATTTCAAGGTTTGAGAAAAGATGTGTACAGACACAAACGCATGCTCGAAGAATTTGCACAAAAAAACCATACGCACGATAATGAAGCTTAGTTAGTTTGCTTAATATCCGGATATTTGAAAGCGCGTCAAAAAAGCACAACCGAAGCCGGTTGTTAATAGAAAACGGCATTAGTTTCGCTTTTGCGGTTTTCGGAATTTATTCATGATGATAAGGCTCTCCGTTGATTATGGTAAAAGCGCGATACAGCTGTTCTGCAAAAATCAGTCGCACCGATTGATGTGAAAATGTCATTCGTGATAACGATATTTTATAATCGGCTCGTTTGTAAACATCCTGCGAAAATCCATAAGCGCCGCCGATTACGAATACAAGCGATTTTGTTGATGATATTATTTTTCCTTTTATAAAATCTGCAAATTCGACCGACGAAAAATTTTCACCCCGCTCGTCGAGCAAAACTGTATAATCCTTAACATCAAGCGCCGACAAAATCAATTCGCCTTCTTTGGCTTTTTGAATTTCGGATGTCATGTTTTTTGTATTTTTTATATCGGCAATATATTTTATATCGAAACTTACATATTTTTTCATTCGTTTCGCATACATTTCAACTGCCTGCGCTACCCAGTCGAAATTTGTTTTTCCCGTAACAGTTAACGATATTTTCATTTATTTTTTTGATATTTATGCGCAAAAGTAAATATTTTTATGTTTTTTGGCATTGTTTTTGCTGATAAAACAATTTAATTACTGTTTACTTTTACGAATGTAAAAATAAGTTTAATGGAGAGAATATCAAACATAATTCTTGTATTTTTTTTTGCAGGCACTGTGAGTTTTGCACAGGCTGACCTGTTTTCGCAAATCAGGGATAATTTTACAACAGGCAATGCCGCTATGCTTTCGGCAAGTTTCAGCAATAATGTAAACTGTAGCATATTAGGTAAAAATAATTTTTACAGCCGGTCGCAGCTGACTGTTATTTTTAAGGATTTTTTTTCAAATTACAAGCCTAAGGAATTTGAAATACGCAATCAGAAAATTGAAGCAGGCGGAATAATATACCTGATTGGGTTGTATAAAACTCAAGCCGACGAAGTTTTCAGAGTAATAATATACGCTAAGCAGGAAACCGAAACGGAAACTTATATAATTCAAATAAAAATAGAGAAATAATATTCTTTTATTACTTTTGCCGTAAAATTCGTACCTTTGTGCAATTTGCAATGTACATGTAAATTTAAATGTAAATGAAATATCAGGAATTTATCGACGATTTAATTTCGCTATTAATAAAAGAAGATATTGGCGATGGCGACCATTCATCATTATCAACCATTCCGTTTGATGCAGGAGGTAAAATGAAATTACTTGTAAAACAGGATGGTATAATTGCAGGAATTGAAATTGCCAAGCAAATTTTTAACCGTATCGACGAGGATATAAAAATCGTTGAACAGTTGCTGCGCGATGGAGACAAAATAAAATTCGGCGATATTGCTTTTTTTGTCGAAGGAAGAATCCGGTCGCTTTTGCAGTCGGAACGGTTAGCGCTCAATGTAATGCAGCACATGAGCGGTATTGCTACTCAAACAGCAATTTACGTAGAACGGCTCGAAGGTTTGAAAACCAAAATACTGGATACTCGCAAAACCACGCCCGGCATGAGAGTTCTCGACAAAATGGCTGTAAAAATCGGCGGCGGCGAAAATCACAGAATGGGACTGTTTGACATGATAATGCTGAAAGACAATCATATTGATTTTGCAGGAGGAATTGAAAAAGCAATCATCAAGGCGCAAAATTATTTGAAACAGACAGGTCGTGTATTGAAAATCGAAGTTGAAGCTCGCAGTATTGACGACATAAAAAAGATAATGCAAGTCGGCGGAGCGGATATAATCATGCTTGATAATTTTGATGTCGAAACCACTCGCCAAGCCGTGAAATTAATCGATGGAAAATATAAAACAGAATCATCGGGCGGAATAACCATTGACAACCTGCGCGATTATGCCGAATGTGGAGTTGATTTTATATCGGTTGGCGCTCTTACTCATCAAATAAAAAGCCTTGACTTGAGCTTGAAAGCCGTATGACATTAATACAAACGATGAAGAATCACGCATGGAAAACAGTCAAAAAACGAAGAAAATTTTATCACCTTCAAGCAGATTAAGGATATTTGCTGGCTTTGTACATTTTATCCTTGCAACAGCATTTGTATCTGCTCAAAACTACGACGAGCCGCCTGCCGTAAAATGGAATCGGATAGAAACAGCTCATTTCAAAATTATTTATCCGCGTGAAATTGATTCTACGGCTCAACGTTATGCAAGCATTCTTGAAAAGGCTTATAATCAAGTTCCGCGTTCGCTCGACAATTATTACAAACAAACAATACCGCTGGTTTTGCATAACGGCGATTTGAATTCAAACGCATGGGTCAGTTTTGCTCCGCGCCAAATGAATTTCATGACAGCGCCGATAAACAGCCTGTATGTTACGCCATGGGCAAAAAGTCTTGCCTTGCATGAATTTCGTCATTATATACAAATAAGCAAATACAATAATAAAGGCGTTTTGAAATTCGCAAGCTACCTGTTTGGCGATTACGCATCAGTGGCTTGGTCGGGAATTGTTCCAAACTGGTTTTTTGAAGGAGATGCAACGCTTTCCGAAACATCGATGTCGAACTCGGGACGCGGACGAATGCCGTTCTTTCTTGCGGAATATCGTGCATATTTACTGTCGAATAAAAATTTTTCGTATGACAAATGGCTGCACGGTTCGTATAAAAATTTCATTCCTAATGATTATGCTTACGGATATGTTCAAACTGCGTATGCACGAAAGCGTTTCGGCGCAGATGTATGGGAAAAAACTCTTACTCGCGCACAGGCAAAATCAATTCCTTTTTTCGGTCGGGGATTTAGAAAAATTACAAATACTTCGTTAAAAGAACTTCAGCGCGAATCGTTCGAATATCTTAAAAATTCGTGGGAAGCAGAAAATCGCCGGCATGACGAAAACGTAAAATATATTACCGCCGATGAAAAAAATTATACAAAATATCTTTATCCTTATTTTATCGGCGAAGACAGCATTATTGCAGTAAAACACAATCTTAAAAATACACCATCGCTTGTTGTCATTGACAAAAACGCCAACGAAAAACACCTTTTCGATATTGGATATTATTCGGATAAGATTTATTTCAACAGCAATAAGATTTACTGGATTGAAAATATAAAAAATGTTCGCTGGGCAGCCAAAAGCGGCAATACAGTCAGGTTTTACGATTTAAATTCCAAACATATTAAAACCGCTTCGAGCCGAACTCGCTATCGCACGCTTGCATTTGCCGACAATGCCAATGTGCTTGCAGCGGCAAAATATACAACCGGTGACAAAAACTTTATCTGTATTTTAGACAAAACCAAATTCGCCGAAATATACGAAACGCAAACACCGAAAAATGCAGCGGTTGTCAGTCTGGCGATAAACGAACATGGCAATATGATTGCAGCAAGTCTGCTTTCGGACGATGGAATGTCACTGCAAACGCTGGATATTGCAAACGGCAAATGGAATATTTTAGTCGAAAAATCGTTTACAGGCATAGAAAATATCAGTTTTTACGGCGAAAATATCATTTTTAATTCCGGATTTGATGGCGTTGATAATTTATATTTGATAACAACAGAAACAAAAAAAATACATCGTTTGACAAATTCCAAATTCGGAGCGATTGCCGCAAGTCATAATAAAAACAGCGATTTGATATTTTCAGAATATTACAGCAACGGAATGAAACTTGCAACAAAAAAAATCGAATTTGATGAAGATGCTTCTGTTGACCGGATGCAGCCATATAAATTTGAGCTTGCCGAAACCGTTGCCGCACAGGAAAATTTTGTAATTGACACCATCGACCTGAAAAATGTAAAAACCTACAACACAAAACTATACGTCAAAACGGCAAATTTATTTCGTGTGCATAACTGGTTGCCGTTTTATGCAGGAATAAATCCCGAAAAAACCATTGTTTCGTTTTACAACAGCAATGACGAAGACGATAAATTGAGTTTGGGAGCAACAGTCATTTCGCAAAATTTGCTCGGAAATGCAACGGCTCTGTTGGCATATTCGTATCGCAACGGCTATTCGGCAGTCCATGCAGGATTCACATATTCGGGCTGGTTTCCCATTATAAGCATTGAAGGACATTACGGCGGCGGTAAAAATTTTCTGATAAACGAAGGAAAATTATACCAAGGAAACGAAAACAGATTTAATATCGAAGCCACAGCTTATGTTCCGTTTGTTTTTTCAAATTCGCGCTATGTGCGCGGGATCACTCCAAGCATACAATTTTCGGTAAGCAATTCAAAATATTTTGCGCCAAATCATTTGTCGATGCGAAAGTCAAATCTTGCAGAATACGGTGTAAATGCTCATGTTTACAGACGATTATCAAAAGCGGATATTTTCCCGAAATGGGGTGTGATATTTAATTTTCAATTTAAAAATTCTCCTTTCGATACCGAGAATTTTGGAAATATTTATGGCGGAAAACTTACGGCATATATTCCCGGTCTGTTTGTCAATCACGGTTTGCAATTATCTGCATTATGTCAGAAACAGGATGTCAAACGATATATTTATTCTTCTATCTATGATTTTCCGCGAGAAACAAATAATAATATTGCAAGTAAACAACTCAACATGTTTTCGGCAGATTATGCCTTCCCTGTTGCATATCCTGATGTCAATTTAGGCGTGTTGACTTACATTACCCGTATACGAGCAAATTTGTTTTACGACTTTGCCGTAACAAAAAACATAAGCAGCACAAAAAGTAATATTTATTCATTCGGAGCAGATGTTTTGTTTGATGCATACTGGTTTAGGATGCCTTATCCCGTAACGTTGGGATTAAGAATTTATAAAACAAATTTGGGGAATAATATCGGAATACGATTAATAACAGCCGTATCCTTTCAATAAAAATGCAAATTGTAATTAAAACCCAGCTATATGCTGTAAATATATAGCTTTTATATAATATAGTTTTAAGAATTATCTCTAAAACATCGATAGCCATTACGGAATATCATAATTATTATTTTTAATTTTTCAAAGCGTATTTCTTAATTTTAACATTTGCAGATTCAAGCATTAAATACAACTTTATTATAGATGACTTCGCAAGTTTAAATAGTAGATGCAACTGAAAAAAGCAACATTTAACTCAAAAGTAAAAGTGCGCAATTGTACGGATGTTGCAGGCAGGATGTACCGGAAAAGAGAGATGTGTGCAATAGGCAAAGAGGCCTGAACGAATATACGAATAAACTTGTGCGACAGTATATTTCTAAAAAACAAAACTTTAACAATATTACTGACGGCGATATCAAATCTTTTCAAATCAAAATTAACAGGCAACCGAGAAAATTCCTTAACTTTGAGGCGACTATAGACAGGTTTTATAAAAAAGTTGCATTTGATACTTGAAGCTGCATCCTACTATTCCGTTTGATGCCTCTTTCTCCATCTTTTTTATTACTTTTGCAAAAAAAGAATGGTGATGGAATTTAAATTACAGGATGGTGACTACATCGAGCTGGTACAGTTATTAAAGCGTGTAAAAATTGCAATGTCGGGCGGCGAAGCAAAAATGCTCATTGCCGAAGGGCAGGTAAAGCGCAATGGCGTAACCGAAACTCGCAAGCGTGCTAAAATTCGCATTGGAGAAACTGTTGAAGCGCTTGGAAAAGCAGTTGTTATAGTTTAGCTGTTGCAAATCACGCCGATACCTTAGTCAAATGAAAATATGATTTTGGAAACCGAAATAAAGTTTCTTCCCGGGATTGGACCCAAACGCGCGGGAATGTTAAAAAAAGAACTTGATATAAGCACTTTCAAAGACATGCTTTATACGTTTCCGTATCGTTATATCGACCGCACAAAATTTTATAAAATCAGCGAAATAACCGAGGATTTGCCTTATATTCAATTTAAAGGCAAAATTACTCGTTTCGAAACTGTCGAAACTCCGCGCAACAAACGCCTTATTGCTTATGCGGCAGATGATTCGGGCGACGAGATACAGCTTGTTTTTTTCAGGGGAATAAAGTGGGTTATAAATAAATTCAAAGCGGATACCGAATATGTTTTTTTCGGCAAACCCAATGTTTTCAACGGAAAAATAAACATAGTGCATCCCGAAGCGGAGACGGCAGGCGATGAAGGGAATCAGATAAACTCGAATATTCAGGCGGTTTACAGTTCTACGGAACTTTTAAAGGATAATTTTCTCGGAACAAAAGCGTTCAACCGTTTTCAAAGCAGTTTGCTTACTCTTGTTTATCACAAAATAGACGAAACTCTGCCCGAATATGTTATCTCGCAATATAAGCTGATGGCTTTGAAAGATGCTTTGCTTAATATTCATTTTCCGCAAAGTCCCGAATTGCTTCGGCGAGCCGAATACCGCCTGAAATTTGAAGAACTTTTTTATATACAGCTTTCGTTGCTTAGTCAACGGTTGAACCGTCTGCAAAAAAACAGCGGCTTTGTATTTCCGAAGATAGGCGATAATTTTAATAATTTTTACAAAAACAATCTTCCGTTTGAACTCACAAATGCTCAGAAACGGGTAATAAAGGAAATACGCGAAGATTTTAAAAACGGCAAGCAAATGAACCGCCTGCTGCAAGGTGACGTGGGAAGCGGCAAAACGCTGGTAGCGCTGATTTGTATGCTTATTGCCATAGACAACGGATTTCAGGCTTGCATAATGGCGCCGACCGAAATTCTTGCAAATCAGCATTATCAGACAATTAATGATTTTTTAAAAGGAATTGACACCGATGTGAGATTGCTTACCGGTTCAACAAAAAAATCGGAGCGGAAGACTATTGATGCCGATTTAATATCCGGAAAAATAAACATTCTTGTAGGCACTCATGCGTTGATTGAAGATGCTGTACGGTTCGGTAATCTCGGTTTTGCTGTTATCGATGAGCAGCACCGTTTCGGAGTGGAGCAGCGAGCCAAACTTCGCAGCAAAAACCTTATTGCGCCTCATGTTTTGGTGATGACGGCAACGCCTATACCGCGAACTCTTGCAATGACACTTTACGGCGATTTGGATGTATCGGTAATAGATGAACTGCCGCCCGGTCGCAAGGATGTAAAAACGTTTCACCTTTTGGAAAACAAGCGTTTGGTGCTGTTTGGATTTATGCGCAGGCAAATCGCCGAAGGACGCCAGATTTACGTTGTTTATCCGCTGATAAGGGAATCTGAAAAAATGGATTACAAGAATCTCGAAGATGGATATTTTGCAATAACGCAGGCTTTTCCTGCGCCCGAATATGTTACCTGCGTTGTTCACGGAAAAATGAAAGCCGATGAAAAGGATTTTTCGATGAATTGCTTTGCATCGGGCAAAGCAAATATTCTTGTTGCAACATCGGTAATCGAAGTAGGCGTTAATGTGCCGAATGCAAGCATAATGGTAATCGAAAGCGCCGAACGTTTCGGACTTTCTCAGCTTCATCAGCTGCGCGGGCGCGTTGGTCGCGGAGCAGAACAGTCGTACTGTTTTTTAATGAGCGATGTAAAGCTTACGAGCGAAGCCCGAAAGCGCATGCAGCTTATGGTAAGGACAGGCAACGGATTTGAAATTGCCGAAGAAGATTTAAGATTAAGAGGTCCCGGCGACATTGAAGGAACGCAGCAAAGCGGGCTGCCTTTTAATTTGAAAATATCAAGTCTTGCTAAAGACGGAAAGCTTTTGGAATATGTAAGAAACATTGCTTTCGCGATTTTAAATGAGGATAATTTGCTTCAATTGAAAAAAAATTCGTTACTTCGTGGAATGTTAGAAAGAAATTTTAAAAAAACTGTTGATTACAGTGCTATAAGTTGACGATATGAAAAAAACTTTATTAATAATACGCTTACTTACGGTTAATATTATTTTATCGGCGCAGGTTACATCGTTCTCCGATTGTGAAAATATGAAAAATTCGGCAAGTTTTGCTTTTCAGAACGGCGAATCCATAACGCTTGTGGCAAATTACAAGTGGGGACTTGTAAATACAAGCGTAGGCGAAGCGGTATTAAAACTGTCGAAAGAAGATTATAACAGTCAGATACATTTTGTTGCATCGGTAAATATAAGAACCTACGGTTTTTTTGATGCTTTTTTCAAAGTGCGCGATTCTTTTACAAGCAAATTCAATGCCGACAACATGAAGCCTTCGTACTTTTATCAGGACACGCGCGAAGGCAAATATACAAAAAAAAGCACAATGCATTTTGACTGGAAAAATAATATCCTTTCAGGAAAAAAGCAGCGCAAGAAAAGCCCCGAACGCGAATATTCCATCGCTTTGCAGGGATGCACATTTGATTTTATGTCGTTTATATATTTCCTGCGCAATATGGATTTTAACTCAATTGCAACAGATTCAAACCTTATGGTAACATTTGCTTTGGACGATATTTTCAAAACTATGAACGTGCGGTATGTCGGAACTTCGTCAATAAAGACAAAAGCGGGAAAATTCAGCGCCATCGAAATTGTTGTACAATTACTCGAAAACGACACGTTTGCAAGCGAACCCGAAATGTCACTGTTTATCAGCAACGATAAAAACCATATTCCGCTTTATGCCGAAATGCCATTGCGAATAGGTAAGGTGTACATATCGCTGAATGATTTTTCAAATTTGAAATATCCGGTTACAAGCAAAATCAAATGAATGTTTTAAAAGGAACGACTAAATAAACAATAACATATAGTATGCTAATAGTACAAACAATTTTTTTCTTCATAATATTTGGGGGTTGTTAATTTAGTATATATTATTGTTAAATATAACATTGAATATCAATCTGTTATATTGCCAAAGCAAAATTTTTCAAAACAATTATTATTTTCAACAAATGTAATAATTTTCATTAAAACTTTGAAACTTGCAGACTCAAATAATAATTCCATCCTTTATTTTTATCATTCTATTTGTATTATCGGCAATGTATTGCTCGTGCGTAACAATAATTACCGTTTTTCCCTGATTGTTTATGTTTTTTAAATATTAAGTACTTCGTTTGATGTTGAA
>JAIRZQ010000151.1 GCA_031267135.1 Prevotellaceae bacterium | reverse complement strand
TTGGGCTTTGCAAAAGTCCGTCATTGCGAACTGCGAGGTACGAAGCAGAAAGCAATCCGGTTTATTAACAATGATTTCCGGATCGCTTCGGCGTTCCGCCTCGCAATGACGAAAAATGGTTTTTTCATTAACTTGAGACATTGGGCAGAGCCTGCGCCGAACAGAGGGTATCAAAATCAACTTTTAAAGCATCGGGTTTGACTCTTTGAACATCAAACTCGACTCTCAAAGCATCGAGTTTGACTCTTTGAGCATCAAAATCGGCTCTCAAAGCATCGAGTTTGATTCTTTGAACATCAAAATCGGCTATCAAAGCATCGAGTTTGACTCTTTGAGCATCAAAATCGAATTTCAAAGCATCGAGTTTGACTCTTTGAGCATCAAAATCAGCTCTCAAGGCATCGAGTTTGACTCTTTGAACATCGAAATCGGCTCTCAAAGCATCGAGTTTGACTATCAGAGCATCGAATTCGAGACTAAAAGCATCATCATTGTAGCACTGACAGGTTTTAAAAACCTGTTAGGTTTTTGTTTTTCAAAAGCCCGTCATTGCGGGTCAAACTCGCAATCTCATCATTCGGGGGATTCCCGTGCAAGCGGGAATGACGACTCAAATCAGGGATTAATATTTTCTCTGCCCGCACGGTTCGTTATGGAACCGCATTTTTTTGCGTTGCAATATGTGCAATAATATTTTTCACAGGCAGAGGAAATGCAAAAATACTCGTACTCTTTTCAGACAGGCAAAATACTTTGAAGTAGTGTAGTTTATAAACTTTATGAACTTTTTCTTTGCCGAATGATGAATTATATTTAACTTTGGCAAATTTGAAAAAACATCTGTATGTACGGGAAAATAAAAAATTATTTACAGCAAACTCTTGCCGACATTGAATCGGCGGGGCTTTATAAAAACGAGCGGATTATAGTTTCCGCACAAAAAGCAAATATAAAAATCAGTACGGGCAAGGAGGCGCTTAATTTTTGCGCCAATAACTATCTGGGCTTGTCGGATAACAAACGGCTGATTGATGCAGCCAAACGCGCTATGGATACTCATGGCTTCGGACTTTCGAGCGTGAGGTTTATTTGCGGAACTCAGGATATTCACAAAGAACTTGAAGCTGCAATAGCGAGATATTTCGGCACGGAAGACGCTATACTCTATGCAGCATGTTTTGATGCAAACGGAGGCGTTTTTGAACCTTTGTTCGACGAAAACGATGCAATAATTTCGGATGCATTAAATCATGCATCCATTATTGATGGCATACGGCTTTGCAGGGCGGTGCGCTATCGTTATGCAAACATCGACATGTCGGAACTCGAAAAATGCCTGATTGAAGCGCAGGCGCAGCGGCATCGCATCATTGTTACGGATGGCGTTTTTTCCATGGATGGCAACGTAGCGCCAATGGATAAAATTTGCGATATGGCAGACAAATACGATGCACTGGTTATGGTTGACGAATGTCATTCTGCCGGCGTGGTTGGCAAAACAGGACGCGGAGTCAGCGAACAGTTCAACCTGTATGGACGAATAGATATCCACACAGGAACACTCGGAAAATCATTTGGCGGCGCAATAGGAGGATTTACTGCGGGACGAAAGGAAATTATCGATTTGCTGCGTCAGCGTTCGCGTCCGTATCTGTTTTCCAATTCAATACCTCCATCGGTTGTCGGTGCAGGAATAGAAATGTTCAAAATGCTGGAAGAAAGTAACGAAATTCATGCAAAGCAGCAGCGCAATGTTGAATATTTCAGAAATAAAATGACAGATGCGGGCTTTGATATAAAGCCTACGCAATCGGCGATTTGCGCTGTAATGCTTTATGACGCAAAACTTTCGCAGATTTTTGCCTCTCGTATGCTGGAAGAAGGAATTTACGTTGTAGGATTTTATTATCCCGTTGTACCCAAGGGTCAGGCGCGTATTCGCGTGCAAATTTCGGCAGGGCACGAACAGGAACATCTCGACAGAGCAATCGAAGCATTTATAAAAACAGGTAAAGAATTGAATGTGATTAAGTAGTAATTCCTTAATAACGGTTTAATAGTTTATTGGCAAAAAATTACAACTGAAAATTTTTTAGTTGCATGTTTTTGACATCTTTAAACTTGGCTAATAGCCATTTTGAATATTATAATACATATAATTTTTACACTTACAACAATATTTAACTTATTGTTTTTTGCCGCTATCGAAAAAAATCATACTTTTATTAATTATTTTTTTATAAACGTTGAAAATGATAAAAATAATTATTTCGTTTGTTTACGGTGCGGCGGTCTCGATACGCAATAAACTTTACGATATTGGCATATTTCCTCATAAAGAAGTAAAGGATGTCGTAACAATAGTTATAGGAAATATTACAGTTGGCGGAACAGGAAAAACGCCGCATTCGGAATTTATGCTGGAAATATTGAAAAACGAGTTTAAAGTGGCTTTGCTTTCGCGCGGATATAAACGCAAAACAAAGAAATTCAGATATGTAGAAACAACAAGCACATCAATGGAAGCAGGCGATGAGCCGTTGCAAATAAAACGCAAATTTCCGGATGTAATCGTTGCCGTTGACGCTGACAGGATAAGAGGCATTAAACGCATAAAAGAACAGAACCCCGATATTGATGTTATTGTTTTGGATGATGCATTTCAGCACAGACGGCTGAAACCTGCTCTGTCTGTTTTGCTTTGCGACTATTTGAGACCGATAAACAAAGATAAAATGTTGCCATGGGGAACATTGCGCGACAAACAAAATCAAAAATACCGTGCCGACATTGTATTTGTTACAAAATGCCCGCAAAACACAAGTCCTATTGATATGAGAATTGTTATCAATGATTTAAATCTGTTTCCATACCAGCAACTGTTTTTTACATCATTGGAATATAATGATTTGAAGCCTGTTTTTGACATCGAGTGCAAACCTGTCGCAACTGATGAAGCAGCAGCTGTTGCAGGCATTGCAAATCCAAGACTGTTTGAGGAATACATATCAGCTAATTATACAAAGCCTCAAATATTGATATTTCCCGATCATCACGATTTTTCGCAAAAGGATATTGATAATATTTGCAGCATCATCGACAAAAACGAGCTTTTCATAACAACCGAAAAGGATGCAATGCGATTGATGAATCATGACAATTTTACGGAACAGCAAAAGGCAAAAATGTTTTATCTTCCCGTAAAAATAAAATTCCTGAACAGGGAAGAACCCAAACTGACATCTTACATAATTGATTACATAAAGAAATATAAAGGAAACAGCAAATTTTATCTGTAAAGAAAATATAAATGCTGCAAAATCTTTTAACAGATACCGGTTGCAAAACAGTTAAAGAAATGCTTAATTTTGACTGATTATTAAAATCGATCCATCTGTATCATTTTAGAAGTTTGCTTTTGATAAAACAAAATCGAAATTTTAATTTTATCGGTATTTATTTAGCTTTTTTAGCCTTTTATCGGGAATAATATCGGATTCATCGATTTTGTGTTTGAAATGATTAACTTTGCAAGGTACTTTTGCATAAATTTTATAAAACAAAAAATTATGGAAGATATAAAAAACAAACATTTCCCTCGCGGAGGATATGTATTCGGAATTATCCTGATATTATTGGGAACTTTATTTTTGCTGTTTAACTTCGGTCTTTTGAGTGAAAGTATGCGAAGTGTAATTTTTTCGTGGCAAATGTTATTAATTGCCTGTGCTGTATTATCATTTTTCTGTCGGCATTTTTTCACCGGCGCTATGATGCTGATTTTGGCGTTATTTTTTCTCATTCCAAAATTGGTTAGCGCCTGTCCCGACACTTTCGGCTGGTTTGGCGATAATTTTGCAAATACATATTGGCCTGCGTTATTGATTGCATTCGGAATATTGATTATCGTACGATTGATTTTCATGAAATCCCCAAAAGAAAACATAATATGTACTTATCATCTTAAAAAGAAAAAATGTAATTGCGGATATAAAGACTGTACGTGTGGTTGCAATTTCGACAGAAATGCCGTATTCGGCTCGCTTGAAGAAATTATCCTCGATCCTGTTTTCACGGGTGGAGAAATAAATTCTGTCTTTGGATCTTTAATATTGGATTTACGTAAAACCACACTTCCCGAAGGCGATACCGAATTGGAAGTTAATTCTGTATTTGGAGCGGCAACTTTGTATATTCCCAATAATTGGAATGTTGAATTGCACGTAAGCAGTTTTGCCGGCGGATTTTCTGATAATCGAAACGTAAGCAATGAAATAGATTATTCGCGAAAATTAATTATCACAGGCGGATTTGTATTTGCAGGCGGTGAAATAAGAAGTTAAAATACAGCAATGGCTATTGTCAGAAATAATCAATATCGAATAATATACTTTACAGTATGGATAGTGTTTGCAATTTTGCAGACGCTGTCCATCTATTCTGTTTCCGGGCTTCAATTCGAATTGTTGGCAATTGATACATTTTTTCGTTCGGTATTGTTTATTCCAACAAGTATTTTAGTATATAATGTAATAAAATATGCAAAATATGAAAACATGTCATCAATAAAGCAATTTGTATCCTATGGATTTTTATTTATTGTTTTTGTTTTTATTTGGTTGTGTTTCGGATATATATTTGATTATTTTTTCATAGGAAGCGAGTTTACCACAAAGATTATTAACATTTTACCTTTTTACATATTAACAGGATTTATGTTTTATCTGATTTTGATTTTATTTGTAAGAAATAAAATAATCCTCTCCAAATCACATGAAAACATCGAAGAAAATATTAATAAACACAAAAACCCGACACAAAACAATGATATACAGATTTCGACTGATGCCGAAAAATTAGAACATATTGCAGTAAAATCGGGACAAAAAATACATCTCATCATTGTATCGGATATAATTTATTTACAGGCATTTGGCGATTATGTTCATATTTTCACCGATAGCGGAAAATATTTAAAAGAGCAGACAATGAAATATTTTGAAACTAATTTGCCTCAGCAATTTGTCAGAATACACCGTTCTTATATAGTCAACATTAAATCTGTTTTGCGCATCGAACTTTATGAGAAACAAAGCCAACTGCTTACGCTAAAAAACGGGCATCAAATAAAAATAAGCTCAACAGGTTATAAATTGTTAAAACAAAAACTGAATTTATAGGTTGTGTTAGCACTATTCTAAATAATCAATAATAAAGCATACAAAACAGTTAAATAAATGCTTAATTTTGAGTGATTATTAAAATATTTTGGATTGTCAATTTTATGATTATTATGTATTATCATATTGAAAATTAAGTTCATATATTCGGTTATTTTGCTTTTCGGCTTGTTTATGTTCACTGCCTATTCGCAAACTCCTGAAAAATACTGTTTTGATGCCTTTTTGGAAATAGAATCTAATGTGGCTGTAAAAATTTTTTTTAATATTTTTTAATTATTACTGTCCGGTAAAAAACGGGATAGGCAAAAAAGCAATGCTCAACTGCTGTAAAATTGCGGTTGAGTAGTGTTTTTTTAATGTACAAGCCCCCTCTAATCAAAAAGTGTCG
>JAIRZQ010000150.1 GCA_031267135.1 Prevotellaceae bacterium | reverse complement strand
GCCGCCTCCCGGCTCGCCGCCGTCGTCATCGCCATTACTGCACGACAACACGGCAAAACTCAATAATATCATGCTTAAAAAAGCAAATAATTTTGTTTTTGTCATATTTTTATTTTTAAAAATTAAATAATTTCTACTCTTTTCGGTTTTCGAATACCCGTCCTGCTCTTTTGTTTAAGGTGGCTTTGCAGGAATATCGCTACCACCGATTGCCCAAAACTCAAATTCAATTTGAAATACGCACATAAAAAAAGCGCGGACAAACTCTAAATATATCCGTACTTGAGGTTCTAGACTACCAATTCGCCAAATAAAAAATGAGTAATGCCCACGCCGGAAGCGACGTGAGCGATTAGCACTACTCATGGCGAATGATGAAATTGTCTAGATTTCAAGTACCAAAGTGTTCAGCTAAACGCTTTTTCCAATAAATATTACAATGTGCGTACTGTTTGCCTGTTTTTTTAATCCATAAGCATACAATATTTACATTATCAATCGCAAAGTTAAAACATTATTTGACAATAATGAAAAATTTGTGCAATATTTTTTGTGAAACAAAAATTGGTTCTGTAATGAATCGTGCGGGTAGATAGTTGCTCCTTAAAAAATATATTTTTCAGAGATAAAAGATAATAAAGATATTTTTCCTGTTACTTTTGCCTTGACGCAAAAGTAACCAAAAGGTCAAGAGCAGCCGACGCTATACGCCAACTCCGATTTACGGCTATGACTTGTGGGAACGCCGCCTGCTCAACGTGCTATTAATTTTTCTGCATGTTGATTTGTTGAAAAATTTACCTGTACGCAAGAACAAAAATCGATTAGCAAATAAAAACGGCATAGACTTCGCAGGCGGGGAACCCGCTCGGCGCAGGCGGCGTTAAAACGGAATTCCGTCAAGCGAAGCGCGACATTAATTCCGTTAGCCGTTGAGCCGTTAGCGGGTCGCCGAGAAGTATAAGCCTTGATTTTTTGCTTCTTTTGTATCAAGACAAAAGAAGAGAAAATAAGATTTTTTAATATTTGCAAAGTTTTATGTCTGTATTGATTAAAATCCTGCAATTTTTCCCTCTGATTTTTATTTATAATCATTTATTAATAAATGTTTTATGACTTTTTTCAAGGAACGACTATAATAAGATATTAATTCCAAACTCGAACCGTCATTTCGGCGAAAGCCGGAATCCCCCGAATGATGAGATTGCGGGGCAAGCCCGCAATGACTGACAGAGATGCTATGCCGGCATAGCATGCATTCTATTCGTAATACCCGTACAAAACGTTATAGAGCCAATAAAAAATGCAGTTTTAAATTATTTTTGTATCTTTACACAAAATTATAAAAAACATTTTGCTATGAACAAGAAAGTTTCACGCAGAAAATTCCTTAAAACGTCAGCGCTTGCCGGGTGCGGAATTGGTTTAATGGGCAGCGGCGCATTTTCGGGATGCATCAGTTCGCGCAACCGTTTTGATATTATTATAAAAAACGGTCTCGTTTATTCGGGCAACGGCGACTTGCCTGTTATTACCGATATTGCAATCAAGGACGGCAAAATTGCAGATATTGGCAATGCAGGCGAATCGGCAAATCAAATAATTAATGCCGAAGGTTTTGCCGTAAGTCCCGGATTCATTGACATTCATACGCACACCGATACAAATCTTCTGATTTGCCCCGAAGGCGACAGCAGGATTTATCAGGGAATAACAACAGATGTCGGCGGAAATTGCGGCGGTTCTCCTTTTCCGTATTCCGACAGCGATTTTGAAAAACAGAAAAATCAATTACGGCACGGATATCCTGCGTGGCAACATGCTGATGGCTTTTTTGACGCTCTCGAAAAAAACAAGATAAGCATAAATTATGCAACGTTTACGGGTCATGGCGATTTGCGTTCGGTTGTTGTCGGCAATAACGACATTCCTGCAACAAAAGAACAGATGGAACAGATGAAAAATCTGCTGCAGCATCAAATCGACTGCGGAAGCATAGGAATATCATACGGGCTTGAATATGCGCCCGGCAGTTATGCAAATACACAGGAACTTGTCGAACTGTGCAAAGTTGTTGCCAAAAACGATGCACTGTATGCAATTCACATGCGCAACGAAGATGACGGCGTAGAAGAAGCAATCAGTGAGGCAATTGACATAGCGCGGCAATCGGGAGCGCGTCTTGAAATTTCGCACCTTAAAGCTCAAAATGCAAATAATTGGCACAAAGCGCCGAAAATGCTCGAAATTATCGAAAATGCATATTCAAGCGGCGTTGATGTTGCTTTTGACCGCTATCCGTACATCGCTTTTTCTACGGGACTTTCCATATTTATTCCGCTTTGGGCGAGACAGGGCGATACCGACGAAGTTTTATCGCGGCTGAAAGACAGGACTGCCTTTTCAGAAATAGGCGAATATGCCGAATCGCGAATAAAAAGGCTGGGAGGCGGTCAAAATGTTATTATCACTTCGGGCAGTGGAGAAAATGCCGAATACATAGGAAAAAATCTTATTGAATGTGCAGATATTTCACATAAAAGAGAAGCGGAATTTATTCGCGACATATTGCTTGCCGAACACGGACACGTAGATATGGTTTGCTTTGCCATGAGCGAAGACAATGTAAAAATGTTTCTTTCGCATAAACTTGGAATGCCGGCATCCGATGGCTACGTATATTCGCCTGTGGGTGAACTTTCGACAGGAAAACCTCATCCGCGCAGTTATGGAACATTTCCGCGGTTTTTGGGAAAGTATTGCAGAGATGAAAAAACTGTTGACCTGTCGACAGGCATTATGAAAATGACAAAATTACCGGCAAGCCGCCTGAATCTTAAAAACAGAGGAACAATACAGACAGGAAACTTTGCAGATATTGTAATATTTGATATGAACAGGATTATTGATAAAGCCGAATTTACCAATCCGCATCAGTTTGCCGAAGGAATAGAACATGTAATTGTAAACGGAATCCATACAATCGACAGGGGAAAACATACAGGCGCCCGCAACGGAATGATTTTGCGGCACGGATAATTTCAGCAAACATATTAAAAGTTAAATTCTAACACTGCAAAAACAGGAAAACAAGTTAAAATAGCAGAAAATTTTTGAACCCGGATTTTGCTTACACAAACATATTCAATCTGTTATATACAGAATCCCGTTCGACAGGCGTAAATCCTAATTTTTTTATAAATGATACCATCTCACCGGTTGTCATCGACGGATTTTTTTCTTCGGCTCCTGCCATCGAATATATTTTAGTAGAGTCGTCGATGGTTCCGTCCATATCGTCGGCGCCAAAATGCAATGCAAGTCCTGCGAGGTTTTTTCCAAGCATGGGCCAATACGATTTTATATGTAAAATATTATCGAGAAACAGGCGCGAAACGGCAAAATTTTTAAGAACTTCCATGTCGCTTACTTCTCCGATTTCAGAAATATCATTATTAAAATTCTTATATTTCAATGGAATAAAAGCATTGAAACCGTGAGTTTCATCTTGAAGATTGCGTAACAGTTCAAGATGATTTAACCTGTGAAGATATGTTTCTATATGCCCGAAAAGAATGGATGCATTGGATGTTATTCCAAGTTCGTGCGCTGTTTTATGAATTTCGAGCCATGTATCCGCATCCGATTTTTTATTGCATATCTGCTTACGGATTTCGCTGTCGAATATTTCTGCGCCTCCGCCCGGAATTGAATTTAATCCTGCTCGTTTTAATTTATTCAAGCCTTCTTTCAGTGTTAAGTTTGCCCTGTTAATAATATAATCGAGTTCGACAGCCGTAAACGCCTTGATGTGCAGTGCAGGAAATGTTTTTCTTATTTCGGTAATCAAATTACAGTAAAAATCCAAATCACGATTGGGATGTACTCCGCCAACGATATGCACTTCACTAATATCTTCCGTATAATGTTTTTTGCATATTTCAAGCATCTCGTTTATTCCGTAATCCCAAGCATCGGCATCGTTAGCATCTCGACGATATGAACAAAACCTGCAATCGTGAACACAGATATTTGTAGGCTCTATATGAAAGTTTTTATTAAAAAAAACGAAATTTTCGTTTATCCTTTCCCGTTTTTCACTTGCCAGTAAGGCTAACGCCGAAAGATTATCAGACTCATACAGTCGCAATCCTTCGTTGACGGTAATTCTTTCGCCGGCTTCGATTTTTTCGGCAATCGATGACAAAAACATATCACGCGACAATACCTTTTTTAATTCTTTATTCATTTTCTGTTTCAGCGTTTTGACGGATAAATTTTAAAGTTTATCTGTCAAAAATATATATGATTGTAATTAAAACACTGCTTTGCAAACTTTTGCAACATTGTCGGGAATACCGAAAGTGTAAATATGAATGGCAGGAACGTTTGCTTTCTTCAATTCCAATGCCTGCATTGTAAGCCATTCGGTACCAACATGTTTTGCTTCATTGTTTGTTTTGCACTTTCTCAATTCGGCTTCCAGTTCTTTTGGCAGCGAAAGGTTAAAAAGTTCAGGCAAAACATCGACCTGATTTGCAGTTGCAATCGGTTTCACACCGGGAATTATCGGAACCGTAATACCGGCTTTACGACAGCGTTTCACAAAATCAAAATATTTTGAATTATCAAAGAACATTTGTGTTACAATATAGTCGGCTCCGGCATCTACTTTTTCTTTCAGGTACATAATGTCCTGTTCAATACTTTTCGCATCCGCATGCTTTTCGGGATAACCTGCAACGCCGCATGAAAAATCGGTTGGCTCGGCATTTTCTATTGCGCTGTTCAAATATATTCCCCTGTTCATGTTTTTTATCTGTACAAGCAAATCACGGGCATGAGCATGACCGTCCTTTTCGGTAATAAAAACAGGATCCGATTTCATTTTATCACCGCGCAAAACAAGCAAATTATTCATTTCAAGATAATTGTAGTCGATAAGAGCATCTTCGGTTTCGTCGCGTGTAAAGCCTGCGCAAATCACATGCGGAACGACTTCAATATTGTATTTGAATTTTACGGCAGCCGCAACGCCAACGCTTCCCGGGCGTTTTTTTGCCGTATAGCGCTCGGCTTCGCCTTTTTCGTTTGTACGATAAGCCGTGTCGGCACGATGACAGGTAACGTTTATATACGATGGCGAAAATTCAAGTAAGGGTTCTATCGTGCGTTGTATTTCGCCGAAACTTCCGCCTTTAAGAGGAGGTAAAATTTCGAAAGTGAAAAGTGTTTTTTTCGATTCTTTTAATCTGTCTGCTATTTTCATTTTATAAAATGATATTATTAGAATAATGCTGAATTATAATGACATGTGATAATACTTTGAAAAATAATATCTGTCAAATCGCTTTGATGCATGCAATTTGAGTGCAAATTTACATGATTTTTTTAAATCGGTTTTTCCCGTAAGGAAATTTTACTGTAAATTAATGCAGTTTGGCTGTATTCTTTTTTGAAACAGCGTTTTTATGAACAAATAAAAAGCGGCTGCCCCGTGAGACCGCCGCTTCCTAATGATTGTAAAACAATTTTATTACCAGCCGGGATTTTGAGTAAGTTCAATACTTTCTCCATTGTATAAACTTATTTGACCGGTAGGTATGGAATTAAGATAATGCTTATTGGAATCAAATACTCTGTTGCTGCCGGGATATACATATACGTATCCATCATCATTAACGGTAACATCAGTGGTAACTCCTACTCCTACATATATGCCCAAAGCAACATCGGGGTTGTTTGTATAATCCAAATAATCGCCTTTTCCCCAACGCATCAAATCATAATAACGCATTTCTGTCCATCCCATTAATTCAGTTCTTCTTTCTCTGCGAATTTCCCAAATAATAGAATTAACAGCACCCGAAATATTTTCTAACGCATTTGTCCTTTTTGGATCGTTTATTGTAACTCCGCCTACTTGAATATTATCATCACTGACATAGGTTAACGGCGTAATGCCTGCCCGTGCTCTTAACAAGTTAACAGTACTGTCCAAATTACTCTGAGTAATCGAACCTAACTCTGCACATGCTTCTGCATAATTCAAAAGCACTTCTGCATAATCAAATACCGGAGCATCAATGAAATTCTGTCCTGTTGTAGTAATACTTGGCGAAGCAGGATTATAATATAAATTAACAACGTATCCGGAAGAAGAGGTTCTTGCTCTTGATAAAGACGCTATCGGATATCCTCTAAAACTTACACCTTCATCATCTATTGCTGCAATTAAACGTTCATCTCTATTTGCCAAAACATCTGTAATATTTACGTCGCCTTGATATTGTGATGATTGTGAAATTGGTAATCCATCCGTACAAACATAGCTTTCAATTGCCGCTTTTGTCATGCCGTTAACTACTGTAGATGTATTTGTATAAGCCTGTATAGAATTACCCGCAACACCAGATAAATATTCCTTGTACAAAAGTATCTCCGAATTTCCCTTAAGATTTTCGGAATTATATACGGCTTTATAGTTAGAGCCTATACTGTATTTATTTGATGTCATTATTTCATTTGCTGCGCTTTTTGCATCCTGCAAATATTCAGTGCCATTCCCTAATTGATGATATTTACGGTATGTACCTTCGTACAGACAGATTCTTGATTTAAGTGCTAATCCCACATATTTGTTAACAACATTAGTATTTGTAACTTCGGGTTGTTCTTTCAGCAAATTCACCGCAGAATTAATATCTGCTTTTACCTTATCCATAACTTCATTACGATTGATACGCGGTAAAAAGACAACCTGAACATTATTAAGATCAGTAACATTACTGTCATAATAAGGGACATCGCCAAAACGCTGCACTAATCGGAAATAATAATATGCACGGAAGAAACGTGCGACTCCTTCCCAATGTTCTCTGGCGGCATTGTCCATAGGAACATTAGGTAATCTTTCCAGCATTATATTTGCTCTTCTTATATACTCATACAGGTCGCTCCAGTTTGAATTTGAAGCGCTTGCATTTGGCTGATACTGTAAAAAAGTATTGCTTGTCAAATCATCAGATATTAAAACAGAAGTAGAAGCGCTTGCCGATTGAAAATAATATTCGGCAGTTGTGCCTGTACCTTTTCCATATCCCATGAATAAATTATAAAAACGCCAGGCATACGCTTTTACGTTAGCTTCGCTTGACCAGTAGTTTTGGTCGGTAAAACCATCCAGAGGCTCTCTTTCAAGAAAATCGTTACACGAAGTAGATAAAACAGAAAAAATTCCTCCAAATATAATTACACTTATGTATTTTCTTATTTTTTTCATAATACATTTATTTTTATAAGGTTAAAAATTAACTTGTAATCCTAATGACACGGTACGCGGATAAGGATATGTACGTCCCCATTGCGCTTCGGTTTCATTAATTTCCGGGTCAACAGGTAAACGGCTGTCTTTTATTTCAAAAAGGTTTTGTCCGCTGAAATAGACTCTTAATTTGTCTATACCAATCTTTTGCGTTAAACTTACCGGCAAGGTATAACCTATTGTCAGATTTTTCAAGCGCAAATAAGCCATATTCAACAGGTATCTTGATTGTGCGACAAAATTGTTAGATCCGGATGCGTATGCTCCTATTGCATTAGCTGCATGCGGATAATATGGATTCGGGAAATACGCGTTTGTATTTTCCGGCGTCCAGTAATCCATTTGATGCCCGTACAGCGCATCTGCACGATTAAACAAGGGAAGAATCAAATCCGAATTAGCCCAGTAATCGCGTTTTCCCACTCCCTGTAAGAATATATCTATATCAAATCCATAGAAACGACCGCCGATTCTGATACTGTATTCATATCTCGGAGTAGAATTGCCTATTACTTTCATATCACCCGGATTATCTGCCGTACGATCTCCTGCAGAAATCTCGTCATCACCATCCAAATTTTTATATTTTACATCTCCGGGACCATATTTGAAATTTCCTGTTATTAACTTATTTTGAGATGGAATACCTGTTTTGAATGATCCATCAGAATTAAAATCATCTGCCTGAAAAAGACGGTCTGTTTCAAATCCCCATATATCTCCGATTTTTGCTCCTTCGTAAAAAGAACCTAATGTTTTTGACGGATTATTGAATTTAGTTACAACTGTTTGATAATCTGACAAAGTTGCAACTGCATAAATGGATATGTCTTTATTGAATGCATAATTGAAATTTACCGAAAGCTCATATCCCCGTGTTCTTAATTCTCCCGTGTTAGTCAGTGGCGCCGATGCGCCTACTCCCTGAGGCAATGCTTTTCCCGTAGTTAATATATCTGCGTTAGTGCGTTGATACCAGTCGAAAGAAAGTCCAAACATGTTTTTCAAGAATTGTACGTCTAAACCTATATCGTATGTTGTTACGGTTTCCCATGTTAAAGCAGCGTCAACAAGTGGTGGGGTTAAAACTGACATTGGCAATGATGATCCCACAATCCAATCGGCAGTACCGGAAGTCATCATGGGACGAAATGCATTGGACGAAACAGTCTGATTTCCTATAGAACCGACAGATGCTCTTATTTTTATATCGTTTGCAATGTCTTTTATTTTTTGCATAAACGGCTCTTCGGAAATACGGTATCCAACCGAAGCAGACGGGAAGAAACCCCAAAGGCGGCCTACAGGAAATTTTGATGAACCATCATATCGTGCATTCAGTTCCAATAAATATTTACGTTTATAATCGTAATTTATACGTCCGAAAAATCCTGCAATAGCATATTCGTTATGGGCAGGTTTCAAAGCATTCCACGTAGATGTTACATATTGATCTCCATTTGTTAATGCGATGTCTATAAGCGATTCATCCATAACGTTTCTGCGTTCCGCATATATACGACGAAATTCATTATCTTCTATATTGCTACCTGCGGTTATTTTCAGATTATGATCTTCGCCAAACTGTTTGGTATATGTGAAATACGCATTAAGCACATGATTTTGGTTGTTGCTGTTGCCCAAGGCTACTTTATCGTGAGCATTACCTTCTGCAACTACATATTTATATGCCGTTCCCATAATATCGTTGGCATCCCATCCGCCAGACCAGAAGTCCAGCAATTGAACAGGATGTCCGTTAATAATTCTGTCAACTCTTTCTGTTGTAAAACTGTATTCTACATTAAATTTCAAATCCGGGGTGATATCTGCAACTAAATTTGTATTCAATCTCATCAAATCCGTTTGAAGAGAATTCATACTTGCAGCATTCATATATCCCGGAGCATGACGAAAATATTTTCCTTCGTAAGTTCCATAAGGGAAATATTCTCCCCAGCGAAGGTAATATCCGAAATATCCGTTGTATTCGCTTACATTTAATCCGCCTCCATCATAATAATTATAGGGTTCTTCGTGATTTTTGCGGGCAAACTGTACATTAAATCCTGCTTTTAACCATTTAGCCAATTTTGTATCGAAACTGATATTTGTATTAAAACGTTTGAGTTTGTCTGTTTTTATTCTCATAAATCCGCTTTGCTCCATATATCCCAGCGAAACCATGTACGACGATTCTTCTCCAACATTTCCCTGTACAGACAAATTATGATTTTGTGTTGGAGTCCAGTTACGCAACATTTCCTTGTGCGGATCCCATACTCTGTAAGTATATGCACGACCATTTATAATTTCCCAGTCTTCACCGTAAATCATTTCTTTACCATTCCTGTTATTTGCGTATTTCTGTTTCCATTCGATTACCTTGGGCAGTAATACTTCATGATACATTCCGAATGATTCGGACTTGGCGCCCGGAGTATTACGGTCTGCTGCATACATCAATACAGGTAATTCATATTCAGGATCAACAAACTCAATTAAGTTGGAGGGTTTGCTTAATGCAAAATTGTTGCTGTAACTAACCCTAACTTTTTTGTCACTTTTTTGTCCTTTTTTAGTAGTTACCAATACAACCCCAAAAGCGGCTCTTGCTCCATAAATTGAAGCAGAAGCGGCATCTTTCAATACCGAGATATTGGCAATATCATTTGGATTAACAAGCGTAAGATCGGTAGCAACTCCATCAACCAAAATCAACGGAGCTCCTGCAGATGCTTTTCCATCAATAATTGTTCCGGTACCACGCAGATTGATAGTTGCGCCTGATCCCAAATTACCGCTTTTATATGTTATGGATAATCCGGGAGCAATACCCTGTAATGCTTTTGTTACATCTGCAACAGGTTTTCCATTAAAGGTTTTTTCTACATCAACGGTAGCGACTGCACCTGTAAGGTTCTCTCTTCTCTGCGTTCCATAACCAACAACAACAGATTCGGTCAACAGCGATACATTCTGCTGAAGCGTTACATTAATCACATTATTATCTCCTACGGCAATTGTTTGATCTGCATAACCAATTGCTGAAAATTGCAGCGTCTGACCTGTAGATACCTGAATAGAAAAGTTTCCATCATTATCAGTCGCTTCTCCTTTGTTGGTTTCCTTTACCAACACAGTAGCGCCGGGAATGCCTTGCCTGTCATCCCCGCTAGTCACTTTACCTGTTACTGTTACTGTTTTTGTTTGAGCAAATGCCGAAACACTTACAAATAAACAGATAAGGAGAAAAATTAAAAATTTCTTCATAATAATTTTGTTTTACAATAAATATTTTTGTCCTATAATTTACATTATATTTCGTTTTGAAATACAAAAGTAATTATTTTTTAATTAGTTGCAAATCATAATACAAAAAAAATTTTTAGCCCATAAAGATGTCTTTCATTGGTATGCTTGCGATTGGTTTGTCTTATAATGTAAATTATAGGACAGAGAATTTTAAATATACAGCAAAATTTTTGCGAAAGCAGGTGAAGGGCATTGAAGAGACGATGCACGAGGCAATTATGAACAGTTCTTTGAAAGAAAACTATCAGCTGATCAACTCCATAAAAGGCGTTGGAATGCAGACGGCTGTTGCAATGATTATTCACACGAATAATTTTGCCGGTTTTCAAACGGCTCGACAGATTGCGGCATATTGCGGCTGTGCGCCGTTTCCTAACGAATCGGGAACGATAGAAAAAGGCAATTATGTCAGCCGGTTGGCAAACAGGGAACTGAAAGTTTTGCTCTCGCAGTGCGCCGTCAGCGCACTGCGGTATAACAGGGAATTGGCGGCTTATGCGCAACGAAAAATCGCTGCGGGAAAGTCGAAAAGATTAGTGATAAACAATGTCAAAAACAAACTCATTCAACGAATTTTTGCTGTGGTAACAGGCAAAATACCTTACCGCGAAAACTATTTGAATCCGTTTGCCAATTATGCCTGAATGTATTAATGATAATTAACAAAATAAATTTGGATTAGTCATAGAATTCAGGCAGCGACCGCGAAACGGCTTCTTTCTGCAGGTCTGCGACCTGCGGTTATGAAAATTAAATCCTTTCAGGATTTTGAAGTACCCATACAAAACGTTATAGAGCCATTTTTTTTATACATTTGCAGGCATACATTATTATGAAAATGAATTTTTGCAGTGAAATAGAATCGTTTATAAGCGCAAATTATGATGGAAATACATATACAGACAGTATTATAAATGACATGTACGGGCATATTCTTATTCCCGACAAAAATATTGCCGTAATGCCCGTTACGTTGCCTGTATGCAGTTTAGACAAATCGCAAAAGCTGTTTTTTCAAAATCTTTCCATAGCGGCAGCAAGACAAAACTTACAGTTGATAATTATCCACGAAGACAGATGGATAACAAAAAGGAATATTATCTGCCGGCGCATTTTATCGCATTTGGGTAAATTTGTGCGTATTCACGGCAGACAGTGCGAAGTAAAGCGCATAGCAAAAGTGCAGGCAGATGAATTTTTGCAGCAAAATCATTTGTACGGCTCGCCTCAGGCAAAGCATAAATACGGACTGTTTTATAAACATCAGTTAGTTGCCGCTGCATCGTTCAGCGGCGGACGTCCGATTGTTCGCGGCGAAAAAGTTTATCGCTCGTACGAACTTGTACGTTTCGCCAATTATCAAAACTGCATTGTATATGGCGGAGTCGGAAAGCTGATTTCGCATTTTATTGCCGAGCACAATCCCGATGACATTATGAGTTACGCAGATGTTGACTGGTCGCCGGGAAAAAGTTATGAAAAGCTCGGATTTAAATTTATTGAATACACCGAGCCGCAAAAATTTTATTTGGATGTAAAGACATGTCAACGGCATTACCCCAAAAGGCTTCCGCAGGAGCTGCTATGCGAATTTTCACGGCAGTCGCTGCCTTTAGACGATTTTTTATCACAGCATGATATTTTTACGGTTTATAATTCGGGCAACAAAAAGTATTTGCTGAAATTGAAATGAAATGACTGAAAGGAAACAAAAACATTTTTTGATTCATCCGGCATATCCCGGTGGCAATAAAGCGATAGGCGAATTTATTTCAAAAAATTTACTCTATCCCGAACAGGCTGTGCAAAACGGCATTTCGGGAAGCGTGCATCTTCAGTATGTTGTAACCGACGACGGCATTGTAGAATCGGTACGGGTACTGAAAGGATTGGGCTACGGATGCGACGAGGAAGCTGTCAGAGTTGTAAGGTTACTGAAATTCGGAAAAGTAAAAAACAGAGGATTAAGATTGAAAACAACGAAAAAAATCCGAATAAACTTTAATAAAGTAATAAAAAAACAGGAACTTACCTACATTCTGAAACACAAAAACGATGAGTCGCCAAAAATAAGCTATACTATAAAAATTTAATGATTGCCTGTTCAGCACACTGTCAATATTCGCATCAGCCTGTATTCCTGTCGCTTCAAAAGTTTTGGACTGCGGCAAGCCATGAGTTTAAAAAGTTTTTTATACCTTTGAAGCCTCTATAAAAAAAATTCAGATGAAAGATGGAAAAATAGTTGCAGGAATAACGCAGGGCGATATTAACGGAATATCGTACGAAGTAATGCTTAAAACGTTTGAAGATAACCGCATTATCGACCTTTGCACGCCTGTGGTTTACGGCTCTACAAAAATTTGGGGCTTTTACCGTAATCTGTTCAAGATTGAAAACATAAATCTCAATCTTGTCATGTCGCCGAAAGATGTCAGAAGCAAATGCGTAAATTTCATAAACATAATGAACGATAACGCTCACGCCGAAGTCGGGCATTCTACCCAAATGGCAGGCGAAGGTTCGCTGAAAGCATTGCAGTCAGCCGTGCGCGATATTTGCGAAAAGAAAATAGATGTTCTGGTTACAGCGCCTATAAACAAGTATAATGTCCAGATTCCCGGTAAAAAATTTGTCGGACATACCGAATTTCTGGCAGATGCGGCAAACACGCAAAACTATCTGATGGTGATGGCTAATCACAATCTGAAAATCGGGATAATAACAGGACACATACCATTGCAGGATGTATCAAAGTCAATTTCAAAAAGGCTGATATTGCAGAAAATTGATATATTGAACGAATCGTTGCAAAAAGATTTTTTAATGGTAAAGCCGCGCATTGCCGTTTTGGGTCTTAATCCTCACTGCGGCGACAACGGCTTGATAGGAACCGAAGAAAAGGAAATAATATGTCCCGCAATAAAAGAAGCTCAGGAAAAAAATATTTTAGTATTCGGCCCATATTCTGCCGATGGGTTTTTAAGTTCGGAAACATCCAAAAAATTTGATGGCATTTTGGCAATGTATCACGACCAGGGCATGATTGCCTTTAAATCGCGCGCATTCGATACAGGCGTTAATTATACGGCGGGATTACCTTTTGTACGCACATCGCCGGCGCACGGTACGGCTTACGAAATTTCGGGACAGGGAATAGCAAATGCCGACTCGTTTCACGCTGCCTTGTACATGGCTTGCGACATTTTCAAAAACCGTAAGCGATATGATGAAATGAACGCTAATTCGTTGAAAATAGATATATCAGCGACAAATAAGCACAACGACCACGATGATATTACAATAATTTCGAATAATGATGACTATTAATTATTAAGCACAGATAATAAATGGCCGAAATTACTGTTTACACAGATGGCGCGGCAAGGGGAAATCCGGGTAACGGAGGATATGGCGTGGTCATGATTTCAGGAAAATATCGCAAGGAAATTTCGCAGGGATTTGCCTATACAACCAATAACAGGATGGAACTGCTTGCTGTGATTGTTGCTCTTGAAAACATAAAATCGGAAAATTCAAGCGTAACGGTTTACAGCGATTCAAAATATGTAGTAAATGCCGTAAACGAAGGATGGCTAAAGTCGTGGGAGAGAACATATTTTAAAAACAAAAAAAATCCCGATTTATGGATAAGATTTCTGAAATCCTATAAGCGTCATAAAGTGAAACTTGTCTGGATAGAAGGTCATGCGGGAAATCAGTTTAACGAATTGTGCGATAAAATGGCTGTTGAGGCGTCAAAGCAGGCAAACTTACAGAAAGATGAAGGATATATCGTCAGCATTGAAAATAAAACCCTGCTGTAATTTAAATCTTGTGCTGTTTTTTGTTTTCATGCATTGACCGTGTTTTGACATGACGCTTATAATGCTTATCAGCAAAAGTTATAAATATTATTTTCATAAATTTATTTTGAAAAACAGCTTTCTCGCATTGTTAACAAAATTTGATGTATATTTGAAGTCGAAAACAGTTTATTTATGCAAATTTTAAGTCCCGATAAAAGGTGGAAAGATTATGAACTTGTTGACTGTGGCGATTTTGAGAAACTCGAACGCTTCGGGAAGTTTATTGTGCGCCGTCCCGAGCCAAAAGCCGTGTGGGCAAAATCGCTTACCGTTAAGGAATGGGAACAAATGGCCGACTCTTCATTCAGGCAGGGCGCAGGCTTCGGAAAATCAGGAAAGGAAGACAGCGGAACGTGGATAAATAAAGACTCGATGCAGGAACAGTGGATTATTGCCTATAAAAACAATAAGTTAGATTTCAAGTTACGACTCGGATTGACATCATTCAAGCATGTGGGCGTTTTTCCCGAACAGGCTCCGAACTGGGATTATATTTATAAAACAATACAGGAACTGAATGTGGAAAAGCCGCGAATTTTGAACCTGTTTGCATATACGGGCGGCGCGTCAATAGCGGCAAAGCTTGCCGGCGCAGACGTTGTACACTTGGATTCCGTGAAGCAGGTTGTAACATGGGCGCGCGAAAATATGCAAATAAGCAAACTCGACAATATTCGCTGGATAATTGAAGATGCAATGAAGTTTATAAAGCGAGAAGCAAAGCGCGGAAATCGCTACAGCGGAATTATCCTTGACCCGCCGGCTTACGGGCACGGCGCTGATGGCGAAACGTGGAAACTCGACGAAAATATTCTCGAAATGCTTGCCTGCTGCAAAAAAACTCTTGAACCGACAAACAGCTTTCTGTTGCTGAATCTTTATTCAAACGGTTTTTCGGCAATAGTCGCCGACACTCTTACAAGCTCTGTTTTCGACAATATAAAAGAAAAAACTTTTGGCGAACTTGTACTTGAAGACAGCTTTGGAAAGCGTTTGCCGTTAAGCGTCTTTTCAAGGATAAAATTATGAATATTAAATATAAACATTTGAAATATATAAAATAATGATACGATTACTTTCTATAAACTGGAATGTTGACCCCGTACTTTTCAGCCTGGGTTCAATACATATTCGCTATTACAGTATTTGCTGGATTTTATGCTTTGTTGCAAGTTACATTATTTTCAAAAAAATATTTGAAAAGGAAAATTTGAAACGCGAGCTGTTAGACAAACTCACGCTGAATTACATTATACCACTTACTTTCATTGGTGCGCGAGTAGGTCATTGTCTGTTTTATGAAGGCGCATATTATTTGCAATACCCATGGGAAATAATTTTGCCTGTTCATGATGGAAAATTTATAGGCTATGCAGGTCTTGCAAGCCACGGCGCTGCGCTTGGCATTTTGCTCGGATTATGGCTTTTTTGCCGAAAATATAAAAAACATTATATCTGGTCGCTCGACAGAATTGCAGTTGCCATACCCATAGCAGGCGCTATTGTTCGTTTTGGAAACTTGATGAACTCCGAAGTTTACGGACATGCAACAAATCTTCCGTGGGGATTTGTATTTATAAAGGCAGGCGAAACCGCTCCCGCTCATCCTACTCAAATTTATGAAATGCTTGCCTACATATTGCTTTTCGTCATTTTATATTATCTGTTTTTCAAAAAAGATATGGGAATAAAAAAGCCGGGAGTAGTTTTTGGAATATTTTTAATCGGACTTTTTACCGCTCGTTTTCTGATAGAATTTGTAAAAGAGGATCAGGTTGAGTTTGAAAGTCAGATGTCGCTGAATATGGGACAGTGGCTGAGTTTGCCGTTTATAATTGCAGGCATAGTCATACTTGTTTATTCTTTGAAAAAGCATGTTTCCGTATCTGTAAAAAATGTCAATAATCAGCATATTTAATCATATATTTGTAACAGTTTAGATATTGAGCTTATGTACGGCAACATATACATAATTCCATCTCCTCTCGGCGATTTGCGCGTTGACGTTATTCCTCAGAAAACAATAGATACAATACGCAGCATCAGATATTTTATTGTTGAAGATATTCGCACGGCGCGCAGGTATTTGAGCAAAATAAAAATGCCTGTAAAAATCGATGAGCTGATTTTTTTAGAACTCAATGAACATACAAAACCAGGCGAAATTTCGGAATTGCTTGTTCCCGTGTTTCAGGGCAATGATACAGGTATTATTTCGGACGCAGGCGTTCCGTGTGTTGCCGACCCCGGCGCTGCAGTAATTGATTATGCGCACAAAAACAGCGTTCGTATTGTTCCGTTGGTTGGACCATCGTCAATTTTGCTTGCGCTAATGGCAGCAGGAATGAACGGACAAAATTTTGCCTTTGCCGGATATTTGCCGATAAAGGAACAGCAGCGCTGCCAATGTATTAATCTTCTCGAAAAGCGCTCGAAGCATGAAAATCAGGCGCAGATTTTTATAGAAACTCCTTACCGCAATATGCAATTATTCAAGTCATTGGTTTCGATATGCAATCCTTATACAAGGCTTTGCATTGCCGCAAATATTACGCTTGCCGGCGAATTTATAAAAACAGCGACTGTCGAAGAATGGAAAAAATCGGAACCCGACCTGAATAAAAAACCCTGCATCTTTATTTTGCAGGGATAATTTTCTATTGCTATGGTTATAAGGTTTTAACCTGAATGTAGCGAAGATGCTACGTTCAACATGGGGAAAATCTGCCGACAAACGGTACTTTGCCAAAGTCTCCGACTTTTCGCAAAAGCAATATCAGACGCAAATCCATTAAGGATATAATTTTTTAGTTTTTCCCTTTCCACTGTCCCGTTCACTTTCAGCTTAATCACCTCAATACTTTCCAAGCCGTCGTTATCCACTACCTTTACGGATATATGGTGAACCCCGCCTTTTATCTCCTTCCGAATGCAGATTGTCCGTCTGCTCCATCATCCTGTAATAAATGCTCATTTTACCTTATCAATTAATCTGTTTATCAGTAGAAACTATTATATTTCATACTTGAAACTGAATAATTTCCACCCTGCTTTTATTATTGTGACCTACATCACAAAGTATTGTGACCTACGTCATAGTATTTTGTGATGTAGGTCACGCCGTACTGTAATGTAGACCGCAAAGATAATACTTAGTTTGGAAACAACTACATTGTAGTGTTGCTTTATCTAAAAGATAAGGTCGGGGAAGATAAAAGAAAGTGTATTGTTGAAATGAAAGCAAGGTGAAGTACGGTTACAGTAGCGGTCGTATTGCCAAGGATCCCTTTTTGCCTCTCATAACTTCCTGAAAGCGCTTGAAAAGATACCGTCATTAATCGAAACCCGCGAAGCCAAAGCGGAAGAACCGGCAAATTCGCACAGATAGTTGAACAAAAATCAACTATCTGAAAAATATTTACTACTTTTGCTGCATGGATCTTTTAATGTAATCGAAATGAACGAACTCGAACAGTTTGGAAATATACCGGTTGATAGCGCTGTATTATACAGTCTTATGGACAGGTATAAGTTTAAGCGAAATAAAATTGCCTCAATGGAAAAGCGCGGCGACATTGTTCGCTTAAAAAAGGGTTTGTATGTGGTTTCCGACAAAATCAGTCGCAAGACTCTGTCAAGAGAATTGATAGCCAATCATCTGTATGGA
>JAIRZQ010000145.1 GCA_031267135.1 Prevotellaceae bacterium | reverse complement strand
ATAAAAGTATGCAGGCAGCAATAAATAAATTAGACAGTTTAACCGATTAAAATACAAAATTATGAATAAGATAAATAAACTTGAAACGCTTGTAAACGAGTACAAACAAGCAATGCAGGAGCAGGTAGATTTACAGAAATTTACCTGTTATGCAATTACCTATCATTCAACGGCAATCGAGGGCAGCACGCTTACAGAGGGACAGGTGTATGATTTGCTTGATTTGGATATGCCGGCAAAAAACAAGCCATTTACAGAGCAACAAATGGTAATTGACCATCAAAAGGCGCTTGTTTTCACTTTGAATGAAGCAAAAAAACACTTACCGCTCACTGAAAACCTTATACGGCAAATCGGGGCATTGGTAATGAAAAACACAGGCAGCGCTTACAACACTGCATTAGGAACGTTTGACAGCACGCGCGGTGAATACCGCCTGTTAAACGTGTTTGCAGGAGCGCGGCGTTTTCCCGACAGCCCCAAAGTACCCGCGCTAATGAAAACGCTTGTAAGTGAAATAAACGACAAAATCAAAAATGTACAAACATTCAAACAAAAGTGTGAATTGGCGTTTGAATTGCATTACCGATTTGTAAGCATACATCCTTTTGCAGACGGCAACGGACGTACAAGCCGCCTGCTTATGAATTATGTTTTGGCAATGTTTGATTTGCCGATATTTTATGTTTTCAAAAGCAGTCGTATCAGTTACATTCAGGCATTGGAAAAAGCGCGGGCAACCGATAATATTACCGTTTTCCATGATTTTATGTACAAGCAGTATCAAAAATTTATTGAAAAGGATTTGAAACAAACACAGTGAAAATTATGAATTATCGGAGTCCTAAAAAAGAAACAACAATTAAAAATTAGTTTAACATGAAAAATAATTTATTTGAAAAACTTGATGAAATGCAAAACGAACTTACAAATGAAGTCGATGAAAATTATATCAAAAAAGAAATAAAAAGAATAAAACAAATTAAAGGGTTTGTACAAGATATTGAAGAACATATTAAGTCTAATGATATAAAAACAACTATCAATCAATATTTAAGAGATAAAATAATTTCAACATATCGTCTCAAATTGTTTCTTTTAGGATTTGATGAATTGGAAAACGAGATAGAAAACAATCTTTTTAGGCTAAATAAAGATGATAGAAGTATTTACATAAACAGAATTTTAAGCCGTGTTTTCATGGGTAGAATGTATTATTTTCAGATAGAAAAAGAACACAATGATACTGAAAGAATGTTTTATAGGCTATATGATAATCATTTTCAGTTTCATTTTTCCAATCCAAAAGAAAAGGTAAACACGTATAAAAAAATGTGGAATGTTGATTATCATTATTTGAATTTTGTTTTTAGATTAATAAGAATAATAAACGATTTAATAATTGATTTTAATTTGAAATTTGACAATCAAAAATACCCTTTACACAAAATAGTTGAGTATGAAAAACAAGTAGAACAAAAACAAGATAGCCAAAGATTAATATCCGACAATATTGTGAATAAATTAGTAAAGGACAAAATAATTATAAAAAAGCCTTTGAAATGGTTAAAATCAAAATCATTGCTTGCTTATTTTGTTGTTGGTATGTGTGAAAAAGACAAATTGAAACATGGGCAAAAAAGACTGTTAAAACCTTTTGAAAATCGGTTTAATGTAAAAGGTTTATCAAGTGCAATAAATGACATTAAAAAAGTAGGAACGCCGCCCGCCGATTATGAAATGATAAATAAAATTTTAGATTTGCCTCAAAATTTTTTTGAAGATAATTTTTTGAATGATAAATAATTAAGTTAAAATCTTTACCTTATTATATGCCCTATGTATGTCCTATATAGGGCTTTTTCTTTATTCCTACTACCTTACTTTGCACTTGTAATTACAATATTTAGGTTTAACGTTAAACCATTTTATTAATAATTTAAATTTTAATTAAAATGGATTTAGAATTAAAAAACGAGTTGCAGCAAATAAAGCAACTTACAGTATTAGGAGCAAAAAAGGCACTTACAATGAGCGATTGTGCATTGCTCACAGGATTAAGCAAAAGCCACATTTACAAGTTGGTATGTTCAAAGAAAATTCCCTATTGGAAAAGTCAGGGCGGCAAACTTACCTACTTTGACAAAGACGAGTTAAACGCTTGGCTGTTGCAACACAGAGTAAAAACCACATCAGAGATTGAAACAGAAGCTGCAAACTACATTGTAACAGGAAAAATGGGGGTGTGAAATGAGTAACTACATTTACCTGAAAACAGAGCAATTACCAAAAGAGGTAAAAACACGGCATAAAATCAAAGCAGAGGCAAAAATACCGCGTTTGGACGTAACGGCACAGGCAGGATATTACAAGCCGTTGGAAGCGCTGAAAAACCCCAAAGGAATGATTTATTTTAACCTTATGGGAACGGACGGGCTTATAAACAGCACCGACCGCCGCCGCTCTGATGTGTGGCTGCAATGCAGCGCTGGAAATTTCAGCAGTATTTACACGCTGGATTTGAAAACTGAAAACATTGTAGGTTACGGCAACCCCGCCGATGATAAGTTTTTCAAACCCAAACGACTGAATGCCAAAGACGGCACAATTAAACAGGTAGAACGTCCAAACCCTTTTTATGAATACAACAAAGATGGTTTTCTATTTATTGCAAAGCCTGATTTTTCAGAACTTGAAATTATCATTGTGCCAAATGGACGGTACATAATTCAGTCTATTGGAAAGGAATATGCAGACGGTAAAATGGACGATGTTTTGACGGCGTTAAGACAGGCGGCACAACCTATTTTTCATTACTGATAAAAAACATTTTCTATTATAGTAAGTTGTAAATGTTTCCAATTTTGGAAACAATGATAATAAACAGACTTATGTACGATACGGTAAATTTTTGGATAGACAGGGTAAATTTTTCAGGTGGTAATCCGTTTGATATTTTGCCCTGTTTGTCTGAAATAAGCGAGCGGCACAATGAAAAATCGGGTTACAGTGCAAGCGGCAAAGTTTTTGATTATACCGTTAATGTTTTTGAAAACGGCATATCAATGAAAGGCAGTTTGTCAAAGTCCTTTTTTGAAAGTGAAAACATAAGTACATTAACGCGGCGGGCAACCGAGCAGACAATAGAAAAGTTATCAGACAGTTTATATTTTGACGTTTCAAAGGCAAAAGTAACGCGCCTTGATGTTTCCACTGTAATACCAACCAAACGCCCGCCGTGTGATTATTACCAATTTTTGGGTACAAAAACACACTTCAAACGTTTGGAAGCCGTCAAAGATGAGACATTGTATTACAGCAATCACCAGCGGCAAATTATCTTTTATGATAAAACCAAAGAGGCAAACAGTAAAGCGGTAAAAGTGCCTGAATTGCTGCAAAACATTAACCTTTTCAGGTATGAATTAAGATTTTTGAAGCGTGTAAATGCACAATTCAAAGCCGATGTAACGGCAAAAACCCTGTACGATGAAATGTTTTATCAATCAGTCGTACAAAATTGGTACAAAGAATATCAATCAATACAAAAACTAAAAAATCAAAGTTTTATGATAGACGGTATAACCACGCCCAAAGAGGCACAAACGGCATTATTTTCTCACTTGCTACAGCAATCGGGGCAAAGTACTATTGACGAGTTTTTGAATGAATTAAAGGCAAAAAACGTATTTTCAGACAGAAAGTATTACAGCCGTTTGAAAGCCGATTTAAACAGAATTTTGGCACAACCCAAAGGCGAGCCGAGCGAGTTAATGCAGGAACTTGAAACAGCAATCTACAACGTGGCAAAGTACGCACGGTAAAAATACCCATTTACCTATATAATAAGTTGTAAATTGGGACAAATTTTGGTAACAATGATTAATCTAAAATAGAACAAAGTAGAAACTACATGACAAGGAAAAAAGGCACTCAAAAGACAGGCGGACGTACAAAGGGCGTTCCAAATAAAGTAACCACTGATTTAAGAACGTGGATACATGACTTGCTGAACTCAAACAGGCAGCAAATAGACAAAGATATAAAACAGTTAGAACCACAACAAAGGGTAATGTTATTTGAAAAGCTGTTATCTTATGCAATACCAAAAATGCAGAGTGTTGAGGCAAAAATTGATATTGAACAGTTAACAGACGAACAGATAAATTTAATCATAAACGAAATAACAAAGGATTTAGACGATGAATAACGAGTTAAACCCAAAGGAATACATAATTGACAGGGAAACAAAAATCATGCTGTTAAAAGCCCTCAAACGAGGCAAATTCACCGACACGGATATTGATTTCATGAGAAATAAATTTAATGCAATAAGCGAGATAAAAATAGGTTTCACAGATTATAGAAAAATCGGTTATGGTGATTAAATTCATGCAGGCAATAAAAAGTAAGTAATACATAGTTTTTTTAGTCCCTAAAAAAGGGGAATAACGTTTTGAACTTCTTTGCTGGGTCTATTTTCTAATAATTCTAATACCTATAAAAAAAGGGAGTTTCTTCAGTCCCTAAAAAAAGGAAAAACAACTGCAAATGGTTTTTATATAAAACATAAACATTCATTTTGTAATCATTTGTATATTAGGGTATTAATAATGGTTAATTGTTAAGTTAATACTAATTAAAATCAGATTTAAAATTATAGGCAAATAAAATATTCATTAATTTGATTGATAATTATATATGCAGATATAATAACTTAATTCTTGTTAACTTATACGGCTTATTGTCCTAATTTGTCAGAAAAAATAATTATCAAACTACTAAAAAATCTGATTTTATCAATTTTCATATCTGAAAAAGAATTTGTATCTTTGTTTTGATAAAGCCCGCTGAAAAGACTAAAAAAAGTCGATTTTGTTACTCGTTTGTTACCCACTACTTGTAAGTAGCGGGCTTTTTGCTTTATTATCAATATATTATGTGTTTTAGTTTGCTTTTATTCAGGTTCTGCGAAATCTCAACAATTTCATTAGAGTACCACGAATAAAGCGATGAACGCTCACGCCAATTCAGGCGTGGGCTTTATTCATTATTTGGTACTTTAGGTAGTTGAGAACCTCGTAGAACGGATAATTAAGAATTTGTCCGCGCTTTTTTTATGTGCGTACTTGAAAATACCAATTTTGAGACAATCGGTGGTAAACTTATTCCTGCAAAGCCACCTTAAACAAAAGAGCAGGACGGGTATTCGAAAACCGAAAAGAGTAGAAATTATTTTAATTCTTAAAAATAAAAATATGACAAAAACAAAATTATTTGCTTTTTTAAGCATGATATTATTGAGTTTTGCCGTGTTGTCGTGCAGTAATGGCGATGACGACGGCGGCGAGCCGGGAGGCGGC
>JAIRZQ010000099.1 GCA_031267135.1 Prevotellaceae bacterium | reverse complement strand
TCAATTAAATTCTGATAATGTTTGGCGAGTTCCCGCGCCGTGTACGAATATATTTTTAATCCGAGCCGCGTTTTTTCTTTTTCAAACGTTTCGATACGCTTTGTAAGTTCTGCAAGTATAAGCGTATCCTTTAACTCAAACAAGCCTTTTCGCTGCGATATTTGATGTTCGGTAACATAATATTCCGTTCCTATGTAAGATGCTTTATTTTGCCAGTAAACGCGAATGGAAACAGGATATTTGCCATCTGCACGGAGTTGATGTTTGAATACACATATCTTGAAAGTTGCCATGAAAAATTGTTATTTCATACAGTTTCTTACTGTAGTGGTGTTAATTTTTCTTATACTTTGCGTTTTATTATATGTTTAAATTTCAATACTGCAAAATTAAGTTCAATGCTTGTTTCAGTATCAGTAGTTTGCAAATCGTCGCCTAAAATATCCGCAATGATTTCACCGCCTTTTTGCATTAATGATTTTTGTTTGAAATTGTCGGTATTTTCCGATAATTCGGCGACTGTATGCGACAATTCCCTGATTTTGGCGAATGTTTCTACAATGGCAATAGTAGTTTGCGTTGCCCGGTGACTTTTAAGAATTGTAGCAAGCATATACAAACCTTTTTCTGTGAACGCAACAGGCAATTTCCGTTTGCCTCCCCAACTTGACATCAAAATTTTTGATTTCAAGTTTTCCCATTCGTTGTTATCCAATTGAAAAATATACCCTTTCGGAAACTTGTCGGGATTGTTTTTTATTGCCTGATTTACCTCCCGCGTTTCTACGCCGTACAACTCCGCTACGTCGCTGTCGAGTATCACCTGCTTGTCGCGTATGGCGATTATCTTTTCTTTAACTTCTCTGAATTTTACAGGCTGTTTGTCATTACCTTTTAATGTATTAGCGTTCATAAATTAAATTTTTGGTATTGTTAATTTAATATTGATAACTCATTATTTAATTTCATCATCAGTAAATTTACGATCTTTCAATCATAAAAGTCGCTTTGCTGTAACACTTCGTTTTTCGCTTGAATCGCGCCAAATAATGTCTTATCCTGCTGTTATAACATTCTATGGTAAATGTTTCCGCTTTCGTTTGCAAATGTTTCTCGGAAGGAATAAATTCCGAGTAACTTTTCCAGTGATCAGACGTGAAACGACAGACATTTAGATCTTTTATGTTTTCCCATATCTTCAACCCGGTTTTTGTCGAGCGGTCTCCACAGACAAAAGAGAGATACCACTTTCCATATCTATCAACAGCAATCCATATCCAGCAGTAGTTTTTTTTCGGCCCACGTAAGTATGCATCTCGTCCAATTCCACGACTGCTATGCTCTCGTTCCTGTCGGGCAGTTCTACGTGTCCTTTCCAGTGTTTTACCCACTGATAGACCGTCCCGTAACTTATATGTAGAAACCTGCCTATCGCACGGAATCCAAGACCTTCCAAATACAATTCAAGGGCTTGACGCTTTACTTCATTTGTTTTCACGTCGGATTTCCTTGCCACCGTGTAATGGTACTGGCAATCCTTGCATTTGTACCGTTGACGACCGTTTATTACGCCATCTTTGCAGTAATTTATACTGCCACATCTCGAACAATTCATGACTTTTTTCCTGCAAAGATAATAAATCTATATCAAATTAACAATACCAAAATTTACACCTACTTGAATATAAATTTGACTAAAAAATATTTTCATATTATCCACAACCTGTTTTGGGTTTAAAACTTTTTTCATTTCCGTCAAGCACTTTACCTGTTTTATCATAGTGAGCTTGTGATCGTGCTGTTTCTACGTCTATTGCTTTTCCTGTTGTGGTAAATTTCTAAATCTTCAACAACTACACTTGTAAAGTTTCCCTTTCACAGTATTTTTTTATCTTGAAGCAACAGTTTTGCCGAGCGTTATAAATCCTGTTGTCAGCGACTGTCCGGCAATTACAACTGTTGGTCTTATGCGGATGCTGACTTTCGACGAGCTTTCACCGACATTGGCAATGTTCATTGCTAGGTTAAGCAGGTTATCTCTGGTTTCTCCCTTAAACAGCTGTAACAAATCTACTCCTAAAGTAACAGGAATAATGGCAGAACCTCCGTTTGACGGTATGTTTATTACTTCGCCTACCGTTCCGTTCAATATTTCCTTCTGTTCCAAATCTATCGCCCAGTCAAGGCGCTGAACGGTTGCCGCAATGTTTCCCGGATTTGTTGCCTTAACATTTACCGTTACGCTTAACGGAAAATTTTTGGTAGCAAAAGCGGCTGTGAGCTTAAGCAAGTCCATTGCCTGTATTTGACCGGAATTTGTTATGTTCCTTAAGCTGACACCTGCAATTGCAGGATTGGTAACGCCTTCAATGTCGTATTTGCAATTAACAATTTGCAACGCGCTCTGCAGGGCGCTGCATGATAAAAGCGCCGCAAACAGCAGAAATCCCGAAAAAAGTTTTATCTTTTTCATATTATTTATGTATTTTAATTGAGGCAAAGTAACAAAATAATTTACAAACGAAGCCAAAACTTTAAAAAAATATTTCCGTAACACTATCGAATATTTTTGAAAACTCGCTTCTCCAATCAGGCATTTTCATGATTGCCTTATGCTTTGCAGTTACCGTGCAGGGCTGAAAAATACGATTACTGTTTATTAATATCCGAAGAGGCAATTCATAAAATCAGCAGCGCCAATAATTATTAAAACTATTGGCGCCGCCTACAATATAAAAAACAACTAAAAATGATTTCTATTTAAGCCTTGACTGCGATGTGCCGATTGATTTTCCATCCATGTAAGCCGTTACTTCGTAAACGCCCTTTGCAACTTTCACATCACCGAAAGTGTAATAAATGCACAGTTCTATTTCCTCTCCCTGATAGTCAATATCGCGCGATGCCGAAAATATTATCTGTTCCCCGTCAACGTCAAAAAGATTGTTTTCGTTTGTTGTCAATACAATTCCATCCGGACCTTTTAGTCTGATATAAACCGTTTTCGCTCCGCGCTGCGCGATAGAATTTTCGACAAGAGTAATGCATGTTTTTATATGGCTTGTTCTGCTTGCGCGTTCGGTGCTCTTATCTTTTTTTGTAATTCCCTGCACTGTCATTCCGCGAATTTTTATAATCGAGCCTTCCTGCACCTTTGTTGTAAGTTCTTCGGCTCGCAGCGTTACTTCTTCGTGCCTGCGCGTTATTTCCTGAACCTGTTCTTTTATTTGAATGTTTTCGGAAACAAGCTGCTGGTTCACAGTATTCAGCGAGTCTATCTGCACTATGTAATTTTGCATTATTGCCCGTAATGTTCCGAGTTCTTTTTCGTAAGCGCGTATTTTTTGCAAATTTCCCGCTTCGGTTTTCTTGACTTTGTCCAGCAGCAGTTCTATTTTTTCCTGTTCCTGCAATAATGCCTGATTTATAGAATCGTTGTTGGTTTGCAGTGTTGCATATTCATGCTTAAGTCCGTTAAGTTCGGTAATAAGATTTTCCTTATCGTTTGTCATGACAATCACTGTTTCTTTTTTGCTTTTTGATTCCAGATAAAGCAATGCGCCCAAAATAATTACGGCAATGCATAAAATGCCTGTTACCACTTTGAGTATGGTTGTCGTTCTGTTGTTTCTGCTGTCTGATGTTTTTATTTCTTCCATAATTTCAATTTTAATTTGTGATTATTCTAAATACTTCTTCCAAATGCCGTTCTTCTTCGCGTAGAGTTATAATTGTAAGATTATTATCTTTTGCAAAGTTAAATATTTTTATTCTTATATCATCATCAACCGTGCTTTCAACTAAAAAATGTTGACTGTTGTATGCCGATATGATTTTGCCGAAGTTTATTTTTTTTATTTTATCGGTATTTTGATTTCGTAAAAATTCGACTTCAACACGCTGTGCAGGATTCAGTGACATTGACTTTAATGATTCTATTGATCTGTCGGCAACAATTTTTCCTTTATTTATAATGATGGCTCTGTCGCAAACAGCTTCAACTTCCTGCATTACATGAGTCGAAAATATTACTGTTTTTTCTTTTCCTATATTCCTTATCAAATTCCGTATTTCTACAATCTGGTTCGGATCCAGTCCTGTTGTAGGTTCATCCAGAATCAAAACATCGGGATTGTGCAGTATTGCCTGAGCCAGTCCAAGCCGCTGGCGAAAACCTTTTGACAGCTGTCCGGCTTTTTTATGCGCTTCGGGTGTCAATCCCGTAAGCTGCAAAACTTCATCTATTCTGTTTTTCAATTTTCGTTTTATTCCGTAAATGCGTCCCGACATGCCGAGATATTCCCGCACGTACAGGTCGTAATAAAGCGGATTGCTCTCGGGCAAATACCCTGTCATTTTGCTTGTTGCCCGTGTATTTTTTTCGACATCAATGCCGTTTATCCGTACCTGTCCGCCTGTGGCGGCAATGAAACCCGTAATTATTTTCATTGTTGTAGATTTTCCTGCTCCGTTCGGACCAAGAAATCCCAAAACTTCGCCTTTCCGAGCCTCAAAGCAGATACTGTTTAATACCTGCTGCCTGCCGTAGAATTTGCTTATATTATCAACAGAAACGGACATAATCAATTAAAAACTTATACGGTTTACAGATTTGAATTAAGTGTTAATTGAAAAATTCATCTAATTTTTCCTTATCTGCTATTCGCTGCTTCAGAATATCAACATATTCGTCTATGCTGTCATCAATTCGGGTACGCAGCATTTTTGCCTTTTCGAGCCATTTGATTGCAAGGTCAAAGTTTTCGAGCATTTCACACGAAACCGCAATATTGTACATTATTTGCGCCTGCTTTGACTTTGCGCTGCTTTCTTCAATAGCGTCAGTCCAGTATTGAACCGCATTTACCCAATTATTTTCCTTGACCGCAGAGTTATAAGCCCTGCTCAGATTGCTGCTTCGCCTGTCGTAATACGCATCGTAAAACACAAGCCGTTCTGCCGTTTCCCATGTTGGCGTTATGCGCTTTGCAAAGTCGCGACCTATCATTTCGGCTGTAACACGCCGTGCATCTTCTATTCGCGGCGCGGGAACGTAATTTCCATCGTCGCCGTACGATGCGGGAATCATAACATTATCCTTGCCCGTATATGTCATTACCTTGTCTTTTGTATGGGCGTCGTAGGCATTTATTCTCGTTGAAAAATTTACATTTGTTATCAGCGGACGCCGTTTCGACTGTTCGAAAATGTACTGCGCGCTTATGTCAATAAACTCAACTGCTATAACGATTTGCGCATTCGCCTGTTCTGCAATGATTTCAAGTTCGGATGCAGGCATGTCTTCTTTAATCATCGCCGTATCGCTGTAAATATTGTAAACGGGAATTTCGGTGTATTCGAAAGCCGGCGACTCTTCGAGCGTTTCCCTTATTCCGTTTGCAACGGCATTTACAATAATGCTGTCGAGAGTAAATATTTCCGATTTCTGCTGTTCGGCGCTTTCGTAATAATGTATGGCTACAATAGCTGTATTTTTATCGCTTCCGCCAAAGTTTACCTTTTTTTCGGGCGGCGATAACAGTTGTATTTCCACAATTTCGGCATTTTGCGCCAACATCGATGCTGCACAAACCGCACATAATATAAAACTTACAATTCGTTTCATGATTTCTGCTTTTTTATAACTATTGACATACAAAAATAATACCATTTTTTAACAAATGCAATACATAACAGGTATTTTTATCATAATTTCACATTCTTACCGGTTATATATCTCATGTTTTTTGCGGGAATAATGATTTTTTCATGCGCAATACAGAAAATGAAAGTTGAGTTTTAAAATTTACATTTTGCTGTAACATATTGCTGAATTTGGATTTTTCCCATATTGTTTCTTTTACGTAAAAAATATTGCACAAAATTTTCATTATTGTCAAATAATGTTATAACTTTGCGGTTGATAATGTAAATATTGTATGCTTATGGATTAAAAAAACAGGCAAACAGTACGCACATTTTAAGTTTTTATTGGAAAAAGCGTTTAGTTGGTTTTTGTACTACGAAATCTCAACAATTTCACAAACTGCCATGAGTAATGCTAATCGCTCACGTCGTTTCTCGGCGTGGGCATTTACTCATTTTTTATTTGGCAGTTTAGGTAGTTGAGAACCTCGTAGTACAGATAATTCAGAGTTTGTCCGCGCTTTTTTATGTGCGTATCTGGAAAAATAATTTTCGAGGACAATCGATGGAAATAAATCTTGCAAAACCACCTGAAACAATAGAGCAGGACGAGAATTCGAAAATCGTTAAGAGTAGAAAAGAAAAAAAATATTAATTTTTGTCTGCAATAAGGATGCGGACGTTAAACTAAAAGCAAATGAAAAAAGTAATTTTATTAATTGGTTGTTTAAGCCTGCTAACTGCTGGCATTATCTCTGTTTCGTGCAGTAAAGATGACGAATGGAAAGGATGTAAATGTACTCTTACATATGCCGGCGAAACAGAAACAGAAACCGCTTCTGCAGAAGAATTGAAAGCTGAAGGTATCAATTCTTGCTCACAAGCGCAGAAGCTTATGGAAACAGTGTTTGAAGATGATGAAGATTTTGAATCGGTGAAATGTGTAGATTTATAAACACAAAATCATTAAAAATACTATCTCTCGTTGCAGGGATAGTATTTTTATTTTCGGGAATAGGAAAATCGCTTGCAGCAAATGACTTTGCGCAAATAATTACACAATACGGATTTGAGTCTTTACGATTTCTTGCGCCGTTTATTATAATACTGGAAACAGTTTTGGGCATCCTGCTGTTTTTTTGTTTTCGATTAAAACAAACGAGTTTCGTCGCTCTGTGCTTTGTTGCGGTATTATTGCTGGTTTATTTGTATGGTTATCTGTTTGTAAATATTGCCGATTGCGGTTGTTTCGGTTATTTTTCGTTCTTGAACATGTCGCCTGCTTTTACGTTCATCCGTAATTTTATTTTGATTTGCATATTGCTTTGTGTTTTTTTAAACAGCGCTAATTCGTATAAGATAATGGATAAAAATGAAATCGCAATTACACTGTGCATTTTGTGCGCTGTTGCATTTGTTACAGGATATACTTATGTTGAACAACACAATGATGTTACGCAATATGTAAAAAACGAAAAATATTCAAACGCAGATGTTAAAAATACGCCATTAGGCGATTTTCTGAATTTTTCAAATGATTCTACCTATTTGATATTTGCGTTTTCATATTCGTGTCCGCACTGTTATAATTCTATCGAAAATCTGAAAGAATATGAACAGTCGGGCATTATAGATAAAGTTGTTGCTTTGTCTTTTACCACTGACGCCTCATCTGTAAATAAATTTAATAACATATTCAAACCTGATTTTGAAATTAAAACTTATCAGCCAAAACAGCTTTTCCGGCTGACAAACCAGTTTCCGGTTGCATATTATGTAAAAAATAATGAAGTGAAATTGGAAATACACGGCGTGTTACCGTGCTGGTATATATTGTTGGAGCAATTACAAAAAACGCAAAAATAATTTTATTTTCGGTTTGTTTGATGTTAATCTGTATCAGCGTTTTGCATGGTCAAAAGACTTTGCAAAAATGTGCTATCAGCCTGATTTTTGGAAAACATAAAATTGGAACTTAAAAGAGAGAATGATAGAGCAATTTTGGATTGCTTGGAAAATGCTAACTATCAAAATTCGAATGGCTGTAATAATAGCTATTATGGACATGGAAACTACTCTGATTATCGAAACGAAATTTGCGAATGTATGGTTGGAAAAAAGCACGAAATAGAAGCAGTAGAAACAGCAATAAAACAGTTGGAAAGAAGAATTGAGTTGCTGAAATCCGACAGTAAGCCGGCTCAAAATGAAAAAAAGTAAGATTCTTTACATTCAGCGTGGCATCCGACTACGATGGAGGTACAACAAAACCTGACAGGTTTATTTTGAATTTAAGGTTTTAACAAATCGTAAATGGTAAATAAAACAACAGTAAACAGAATACCCTGTTAGTGCATAAAAAAACCGACTTTCTGCAAGCCGGTTACAATGAAAATTAAAATCAAAAAGCCAAAGCTATTTTTTATTTATTCCCGAAGCTATTGCCTGTACCAGTTTTTTGGTTACGCTGCCTGAAAAAAACACAATTGAAAGTTCATCAGGCTCTGTTGAAGCAATTAAAAATCCTTCGCCTGTCATATATATTTTTGTAATCTCTTTTTTATCTCTTGTTTCGATAATCAATTCTGCTTTAGGGTCTTTTTTAATTATACAGTTTAATTCGTTCATTACGGATGCTATCGTTTTTTCGGCTTCCGATTCCAAAGTCAGCACTTTTAAGCCTTTGATTTTTGATAACTCATCTTTGACATCATTACCGATAGCATCCAATTCACTGCCAATAAAGCTTAAGCCTAATTGAATCATACCCGAACCCAGCGATACGTAAGTAAAACGGCTGTCGTTAGAATACTTTTCCAATAATTTCTCAATTCCTTGAGCCTGTGTTGTTATTGCCGTTAACAGCAATGCTACAACTAAAACTGTTATTTTTTTCATATTTTTATTATTTAATGTTTAATTTTCTCGAATGTATGCTGTATTTTGGTTTTTATGTATTCTACCTTTTGCAGCGGTTGCAGGCTTTTGTCTATTTTATTCATGCTTTTTACATGTTTCATACTCGACTCTAACGATGCCGATATTTTATCTATTTTTGCCTGCGCTATTTGCAGTGCAAGTTCACTGTCGTTTATTCGGTTTCCGTTGATTATCACATAACTGCCATCGGTTTGAAAAATTCCTGTCATCAGCAAAATGCTTGCTGCTATTGCTGTTGATATCACAGGCAGCACGAAGATTTTTTTGCGTATTGACGACGTTTTTATTTCAGGCGGATTTTTGGGGTATTTTTCCGACTTTTCCGTTTCGAATGTTTCAAAAAGCTGCCGGTATACTTTATGTTCGGCATCAATGTCGTTTGAAGCAAAATATTTTTTCAATTCGTTTTCCTGCGTTATTGTTGTTTCGCCGGCAAAATACAAATCCAAAAGCCTGTTTATTTTTTCCGTTTTTTTCATGTGTTGCATTATTAATTTTCCAATAACTGTTCTCTTATTTTTTGTCGCGCTCGCGAGAGATTTACGCGAACTGCATTTTCGGTCAACAATGTAATTTCCGCTATTTCATTAAGTTCAAATCCTTCCACATCTCTCATTCTTATTACTGTTCTCTGCAATTCGGGCAAGCGGTTTATCAAAGTTGTCGCCTGTGTTGCCATGTCTTTTTTTTCGAGTTTCGAATAAGGGTCTGATTCACTATATTCCAAATCATCCTGTAATTCGTTTTCGATATGTTTCCGCCGTAACTTATCGAGGCACAGATTTCGCATCGAGCGCAGCACAAATCCCGTAATATTTTCTATTTTATCCAGTTCGCTGCGTTTTTCCCATAATTTCAAATTCAAATCCTGAACAGCATCCAGCGCAGCATGTTCGTCGCACAAAATTGATTTTGCAAGCCGGTAAATCCTGTCTGCATGTTTAAGTATTCTATTGTTAAATTGCTTCGTGTTCATTCTTTACATGTGCATTTATATAAATAACGCAATTCGGCGAATTTTATTACATCAAAAATAAAAAATATTTTGAAAACAGGCAAAACTCAACACACAAAACAAATATCAAAAAGCTGATTTGCATGAATTAGCTGAATTATTTACTCATGTTACGCATGACAATAAAAGTTACATTGCGCCGAGCGGGCAGATGCCTTTTTTATATAATACCGGCAAAGACAGCCGTTACTGCCAACGCATAAATATTTTTCATCTTTGCACAAACCTGTATTCAGCAAGTTTTAAACTGTTGCAGCGCAATATGCATCAAAACGGCACAAAATTTTCCATATTATTTTCTTACCTTTGCAGGCTTTTTTAATAATAAACTGCGTATTTTTTAATTGAATCAATGTCTGAAGAAAAAGAAATAAAAATCACGGGAGCGCGAACCAATAATCTGAAAAATGTTGATGTAACTATTCCCCGCAACAAACTTACCGTCATTACCGGATTAAGCGGCAGCGGCAAATCATCGCTGGCATTCGACACGATTTATGCCGAAGGTCAGCGGCGATACATGGAAACACTGTCGGCATACGCGCGTCAGTTTTTGGGAAATATGGAACGTCCGGATGTTGAAAGTATCAGCGGATTAAGCCCTGTGATAGCGATAGAACAAAAGACTACAAATCGCAATCCGCGTTCAACAGTAGGCACAATTACCGAAATATATGATTTCTTACGGCTGCTGTTTGCGCGTGCTTCCATTGCATATTCAAAAGAAACGGGCGAAGAAATGGTACGCTATACCGGCGAGCAGATTGCAAAAATGATAATAAAAAATTTCGGCGGCAAAAAAACCATGATTCTCGCCCCGCTGGTAAAAGGGCGTAAAGGTCATTACAAGGAACTGTTCGAGCAGCAAAGAAAAAAAGGATTTATCAATATACGAATTGATGGCAAAGTACAGGAAATTAAACCATTATTAAAAGTTGACAGATACAAGAATCATTTCATAGAAATTGTTGTCGACAAATTAATACCCGGCGAAAAAGACGAAAAGCGTTTGCTCAATTCTATAAAAACGGCAATGGTACACGGTAAAGGCACAATAATGGCTATTAATGTCGAAACAGATGAATTGAAATATTACAGCCGCAACTTAATGTGTCCCACAACAGGAATTTCGTACAACGAGCCTGCGCCGCATTCGTTTTCGTTCAATTCGCCGCAGGGAGCGTGTCCACACTGCAACGGGCTTGGAACAGTGAGCGAAATGGATATTTCAAAGATAATTCCCGATCCTGAAAAAAGCATAAGAAACGGAGGCATAGAGCCACTCGGAAAATATACAGGCTCGCATATTTTTTCTCAAATTGAAATAATTCTCCGAAAATACAAAATGTTGTTATCCGACCCAATTAAAGATATTCCCGAAGATGTTGTAAATACCATACTTTACGGCTCGGACGAATCGTTTAGAGTTGATGGAATTCAAGGCGGAGCATCTCAGTATTTTATTACTTTTGAAGGTGTCATAAACTTCATAAACGAGCGTCAGGCAACAGGCAGCGAATGGTCGCAAAACTGGGCTGACCGATTTATTAAGTACATAGAATGTCCGGTATGTCGCGGAAAGCGACTTAACGAACAAACTCAATATTTCAAAATTGACGATAAAAACATTTCCGACTTGTCGGAAATGGATATAAAAATGCTTTATGAATGGTCGCAAAATGTAGAAACGCTATTGACAAAACGACAGCAAAGCATTGCACGTGAAATAATGAAAGAAATACGCTCCAGACTTTCGTTTTTAATGGATGTAGGTTTGGATTATTTATCTCTGAACCGTGCCACATATACGCTCTCGGGAGGCGAAAGCCAGCGCATAAGGCTGGCTACGCAGATAGGCTCCAAACTTGTGAATGTGCTGTATATTTTAGACGAACCAAGTATAGGGTTGCATCAGCGCGATAATACAAAACTGATAAATTCGCTAAAATCGCTTCGCGACGAAGGCAATTCGATAATTGTTGTCGAGCATGATGAAGAAACAATTCGTTCTGCCGATTATATTGTGGACGTTGGTCTGCGGGCAGGAATACATGGCGGCGAAATTATTTTTGAAGGAACGCCAAAACAACTTTGCGAAAAAAAAATCGACTCGCTCACGGCAAAATATCTTTCGGGAAATATGAATATTGAAATTCCAGACAGGCGGCGCAGCGGTTCAGGAAAAATGCTTGTATTGCGAGGTGCTAAAGGCAATAATCTGAAAAATATAGATGTAACTTTTCCTCTCGAAAAATTTATTTGCGTAACAGGAGTTTCGGGCAGCGGAAAATCAACACTGATAAACGAAACATTGCAGCCGGTCTTAAGCCAAAAATTTTATCGATCGCATCAAAAGCCATTGGATTTTGATGCTGTCGAAGGAATAGAACATATCGACAAAGTCATACAGGTTGACCAGTCGCCCATAGGACGCACTCCGCGCTCAAATCCTGCAACATACACAAAACTGTTCGACGATATTCGCAAACTTTTCGAGCAAACGGTCGAAGCCAAAATTCGAGGATACAAAGCGGGACGGTTTTCGTTTAATGTAAAAGGAGGACGTTGCGAAGACTGTAAAGGCGCAGGCGTGCAAACCATAGAAATGAATTTTCTTCCCGATGTTTATGTAAAATGCAAAACATGCAACGGAAAACGATACAATCGAGAAACGCTCGATGTTCGTTACAAAACAAAAAATATCAGTGAAGTTCTTAATATGACAATCGACGAAGCCTGCGACTTTTTCGGAAAACTTCCCGCTATATACCGGCGACTGAAGGCATTGCAGGATGTCGGACTTGGTTATCTCACGCTCGGACAGCAGGCAACAACGCTTTCGGGAGGCGAAAGCCAGCGCGTGAAGCTGGCAGCCGAACTTGCAAGAAGCGACACGGGAAAAACATTTTATATTCTCGACGAGCCTACCACAGGCTTGCATTTTGAAGATGTGCGGGTATTGCTTGGCGTTCTCAATCGGCTTGTTGACAAAGGCAATACGGTGCTTGTCATTGAGCATAACCTTGAAGTTATAAAAATTGCCGATTACATAATTGATTTGGGAAAAGATGGAGGCAAAAGAGGCGGCGAAGTGTTATGCGCAGGAACACCCGAAGAAGTTGCCAAATGCAATAACAGCTATACCGCCGAATTTTTAAGAAAAATATTGAAATAATCCGAATGTCATATTTATTTCAAACGCAAAGTAAAAAAACTCTGCATAAAGAATATCATTGATAAGGAGTTTTAAAAATAATCATGAAAAAACAAATATAACGGTCGGAAGCATTGCCGCTTTTAAGATGAAAACCTTTTCAAGTTAAAATTAACAAAAGACCGATAAAATTATTTTATTTTGAAAAGCCAATAGACAGGCTGTTCAAAACAGGTGCATTTAATATTTTCACCTGCAAAATAAAAAAAAATTAAATAAAAGATTTGTATTAGAAATAATTGTATTATATTTGCACTTTCAAAATTAGGAAACACTTAATTAATTTTAATATTTACAACTATGACAAAAGCAGATATTGTAAACGAAATCGCCAAAGTTACTGGCATTGAAAAAGTAACAGTACAAAAGACCATAGAATCTTTTATGGACAGTGTAAAATCATCGTTATCAAAAAACAAAAATGTTTATTTACGTGGTTTTGGTAGTTTTATTGTGAAGAAAAGAGCAGAAAAGACGGCTCGGAATATTTCAAAAAACACAACACTTATTGTACCTGCACATTTTATCCCTGCATTTAAGCCGGCAAAAACGTTTGTTAATAAAGTAAAATCAAGCGTAAAAAAATAAGATTTAAACTGTAAAATCTGATCGGAATATGCCAAGCGGAAAAAAAAGAAAAAGACATAAAATGTCAACGCACAAACGCAAAAAGCGTTTGCGTAAAAATCGACATAAGAAGAAATAAAATTCTGTTCGATTTTTAGATGAATATTAAACCTGAAGAAATTTTCTTTGGGTTTGTATTTTATTTAAATAAAAAACAGGCAATAATACATACGCAAATGAGTGAAAATGCTATGGTAAATAACGAGCTTGTTATTGATGTAGCGTCCTCTGAAATATCAATAGCTTTGCTTGAAGACAAACGTCTTGTTGAGTTTTCAAAAGAAGTAAGTAATTCGCGTTTTCTTGTCGGCGATATTTATTTTGGACGGGTAAAAAAGTTATTACCCGCTCTTAATGCAGCTTTTATTGATGTAGGTCACGATAAGGATGCTTTCATCCATTACCTTGATCTTGGCGCTAATTTCAACACGCTGACGAACTTTGTGAAAGATACCACAGGTGCAAAGCAAAAAGCAGCCGGCTTCAAAAAAGTAAGACGCGCCTCAATATTGGACAAGGAAGGCAAAATTCAGGATGTTCTCGTGCAGGGACAGAATATTGTCGTGCAGATTGTGAAGGAACCAATTTCGACAAAAGGTCCACGACTGACATCCGAAATATCGCTTGCAGGACGAAACATGGTGCTTATTCCTTTTACGAATAAAATATCTATTTCGCAAAAAATAAGCGAACAGGAAGAGAAAAAACGATTGCGCAATTTAATTGAGAGCATTATACCGCCGAATTATGGAGTCATCGTTCGTACTGCAGCCGAAGGCAAACGCGCTGCCGTACTTGATGGAGAACTCAAAATGCTTATTCAGCGATGGGAGTCGTGCTGCGAAAAACTTGCATCCGGAATTTCCCCGCCTCAACTGTTGGTAAACGAAGTAAACAGAACGACTGCTATTCTACGCGACATATCCAACGTGTCGTTTAATAACATTTATGCCAACGACCTTGGTGTTGTTAACGAGATACGTGAATTTATCTCGACAATACTTCCGGGCAAAGAACGAATAGTAAAATACTACGAAGGTAATGTTCCTATTCTGGATCAGTTCGGTATAAGCAAACAAATAAAAGGGACTTTCGGACGTGTTGTCCCTCTGAAAAAAGGAATTTATCTGGTTGTTGAACGAACCGAAGCTCTGCATGTAATAGATGTGAACAGCGGAGCGCGTCATAAAACGGAAAACGATCAGGAAACAAGCGCTCTTGAAGTAAACCTTACTGCCGCCGAAGAAATAGTACATCAAATTCGACTGCGCGATCTCGGCGGGATTATTATTATTGATTTTATTGATATGTATAATCAGGAAAATCGTCAGTTGCTCTATGAAAAAATGTGCGCCCTGCTCGAAAACGACAGAGCCAAACACAGCGTATTGCCGCTTACCAAATTCGGGCTAATGCAAATAACACGTCAGCGTACACGTCCGGAAATGCGAATAAAAACAGATGAAATATGCCCTGCGTGCTTAGGATCGGGACACGTTGCTCCATCAATTTTACTTGACGATCAAATCGAAAATCAGTTAGCCTATTATAAAAATGAGACCGGAATGAAAAGCGTTACTCTGAAAACTCATCCCTATATTGCCGCATATTTGCGCAAAGGATTTCCATCGCTGCTTACAAAATGGAAGATAAGATACAAATGCCTGATAAAACTGGAAGCCGTAAATTCATTTTCGTTTCTGGAATATCAGTTTTTCAACAAGAAAGGCGAAAGAATAGATCACTGATGATGTTAATGGAAAACAAAAATAAGGCTCACAGCGATTTCAACTGACAGGTACAGCTTTAATAAAAAAACTCATTCGGGAGTGCGCTCATGAATGAGTTTTTTTTACACGCAGGTAAGCCGTGCATTAGACTTATCAGAAAACTGATTTATATTTTGCAATATGTTATGCAATGATATGAAAAAAATTAAAATCGGCTCAATTTTCAAGCACATAACAGGCGTGAAAGAGAAATATTTGAGCAAATGCTGTTTTAATTTAATCTGTCAATAATGAAATCAAAACATGAAAAATGATTATATTTGTGTTTAAAATAAATAATAAAATGACATAAGGAAAATAAAATATTATAATTGAGCTTTAGCTCTTATTCTTTACTCCGTAAACGACCAATTTACACAAGTAGGTAAGAATAAGTAAGTGAAGGTTCACGTCTTTAGGCGTGAACTGTTTGCGCTTGTTTACCTACAATGCTTTGGTCGGCTATCGGAGTGAAATAAGCAATCAGCGAAACAGTTTCACGCTTTTTTGTTTGTCTGAATGTTTAAGAGATGAAGCTAAAATTCTTAAACAAATATGACAAAATTAAAAACAATTAACAGGCTGATTAAATTTTTTGTAAAGCGCATACCGCGCCCGGTACTTATTCGCTTTTCCTTTCTTTTTGCTGCTTTGGCGCGTCCATTCTATTTCGGTTACAAAGTAGAATGTCCGATATGCCAAAAGCGTTTTCGTGCCTTTTTACCCTACGGCAATCGTGGTTATTCCAATCGACTTTGTCCCGGATGTTTATCATTAGAACGCCACCGATTAATGTGGCTATATTTGAAAGGTTTTACCCGTTTCTTTGATGATAATATAAAAGTGTTGCACATAGCACCTGAGCAGCCTTTTGTTTATCGGTTTAAAAAATGTAAAAACCTTGATTATCTTACAGCCGATATGGAATCGCCAATTGCCGACATGCATTTCGATATTATGCAAATACCTCTTGACGATAATTTGTATGACGTGGTGTTTTGTAATCATGTACTGGAGCATGTAAAAGATGATTTTGCCGCAATGAAAGAGCTGTACCGTATAATGAAGCCCGGTGGCTGGGCTGTTATGCAAGTGCCTATAGATACAAAAAGAAACCGGACTTACGAGGATGAGAATATTACAGACCCGAAAGAACGAGAAAAAGCTTTCGGGCAGCATGACCACGTCAGATTATACGGATTGGATTATTCACAACGATTGGAATCGGCTGGATTTAAGATAGAACTCTTTGACATAACCCGATATTTAAGTCCTGAACAGATTGCCATATATCGTTTGGATTCATGTGAATTATTATACATTGTCCGAAAATAAAACTTTTATAATGCCTGTATTAAAAAATATTGGCTCTATAACGCTTTGTACGGGTAATATTGCCGAAAAAGGCGCAATATTTAATTGAAAATTGACATTCGGAATAAATTTAAAATGCAGTTTTTACATTACTCCAAAATGCCACACACTTTTTTCAAAGCAGTATATACGTTTCAACAAAAAGGCATATACGCTTTGGATAAAAGGTATATACGTTTTTGACAAGGCGATTACGCCCTTTCAAATCCACAGGTTCAGCTGTTCAAAACCTGTACCGGATTTTTTATATGCACGGATAATATCCGGCATCTTATACAGCAAGCCGTATTTTTGGCATTCTTCCTTGAAAACCTGCGTCACATTCCGGTTTAATGAATTGCATACATATTGATTCCCGAATGTCTTCTCGTACTGCTCGCGCAATCCCTTGAAATGCCTGTCCAATTTGTCGTAGAAATACGTTCTTTGATTTTCTCTCAATGTTACACCGCCCATAGACCAGACGAACTTTGCGCCGCTCTTGTACGACAGTCTGATTATTTCCCTTATATTGTCCTCCGTGTCGGTTATAAACGGAATAACCGGACTTAACAGTGTTCCCGTAAATAATCCTGCCTCCGACAGTATTTTCATCGCCCTAAACCTTGCCGAGCTTTCGCACACATGAGGTTCTATGATTTTCGACAATTCGTCTTCGGCTGTCGTAACGGTAAATTTCAGGATAACTCCTGCGTTTATTTTCGTGAAAATATCCGTATCCCGAACAATCAAATCGCTTTTTGTTTCGATAGACACGCCGAAACCGTATTTTTGTACAAGTGTCAAGGCTTTCCGGGTAATTTCGTATTGCTTTTCAAAAGGATTGTAAGTGTCGGACATGGCGCCGATGCCGATAACGCCTTTTTTCTTTTTCGCTTGCAGTTCGCGGTCTAAAATCGCAATCCCATTTGCTTTTGCCCTGACCGTGTCGAAGTTTTCCACCCGGTAGCAGTCGCTTCTGCTGTCGCAATAAATGCAGCCGTGCGGACAACCCTTGTACAAGTTCATGTTGTAATCTATTCCAAACCATCGGTCGCCGTGCGCGGATTTTTGCAGGATGGTTTTAGCGGGGATAAAGTCCATTGGGATTATTTATTTTTCTGTTTTTTGCGATTTTCATTTTTACAATTCAAAAAGATATTGTATCTTTGCATTTTCATAGGATGAAGCGACTAATAACTATTTCAGGGACAAGAAAGGTTTTTAGTCGTTTTTTTATGGGCAGTTATTACAGTATAGCTGTGAGCATTAACCGTTATTATGCAATCATTTACATATACGTACCAGTTCTTGCCTTTCCTGATTATGCGACTGTCCGGACTGATAATTTTTTGCCTGCACCAATTAACAGCATCATCAGTATCCATACAAAGATTTCTCCTTATCCGCTCCTCTCCCAATGCAGTTGTATGAAGTTTATCAATATTTGAAATCAAATCTGTTTGCATAAATTTTATTTTGCCCGATATGTTTTTATATGGTTTTTGATTTTCTTCATCGCCCAGTCGTAATGGCTTGAGGTTGCAGAAACGCAATAGCTGCCCAAAGAAGAAGTTCCCGTCCATGCAAAGTGTTTTTTTGTGAACAGTTCCTCATCGGAAAAGGTTTCAATCAGCGCCATTACCTTAGCATGGCTTTCAACGAGCATTGCCTTTGAAGTGTCGTAAGGGGTGTCTTGATGCTTTTTCCAAAATTCGACATTCATTTCGGGATAAGTACGCCAATTGTACGGCGCAGGCAGAAACGGCTTTGCGTCGCCTTTCCGGTTTGCCGTCGCCCAGTTTAACAGCAACTGATGCCATTCGTACAAGTGTACCAGCACGTCCCGTACGCTTTTATCCCTGTCATCAAACAAAAATACCGCATTCTGTTCTTCGCCGGACATGAAATTTATTTGTTGCCACAGTTTCTGAAACTGTCCGTTTCCTGTAATTATCAATTCCTGTTTTGTTGCTGGTCGCGCCATTTTAACCTCCTGTTTTTATTTTGTTTTTGAAGTGTAAAGATACGGTTTTTCTTCGCAGTTGGATGTTGATTTACCCGTGTTGATTTAAAATTTCTGCCTGCACTTTCCTGCTTAGCGAATGGAATATCAAATTATACGAACAGTCGAGCATTTGTTTCAGGACTTCTTCGGGAACGTTGCCGCTCAAGTCCATCGAACTCCAATACGCCTTATTGAGATAGTAACCAGCGACAATTTCAGGATATTTTTCGCGCATCTCTTCGCCGTATTCGGGCGTGTGCTTGACGGAAATGATTGATTTTCCCGAACGGTCATTTCCTATCAGGGCAAACATTTTTCCACGCACGGAATAACGAATGGCGTCCCAGTCCTGTTTGTAATCCTCCTCTGCGCCTTTTTTGGAGAGGCAGTACTCCTGTATAAAATCGTACATCATGATGGCTGAATTTTAAATTAATGATGCAAAAATACAATTAAGTTTCCACATCTATCCATCTTTCAATAGACCTCTTCGGGAAATAAATAAAGATTTTTATACATTACGATATCAGATAAATCCAAAAGCAAAACGTATCATATCAAAACTTGGTTTATTCTACATTATAACGATAAAGGAAAAAAAGTGGGGAATCTCACTTAAGTCTTCCCCGGAAGAGCGGAACAAAGCGCACCCAAAAAGTCACTACCGATGTTTTGATGTTGCTTCTGCAAAAGTCGGGCATTAGCGCCACTTCCGATGACAAGGCAAAAATGGCTCGCCTGATAAGCTATCTCACCGATTTTTCCGAAGAAAAAATCAGACAACGCCTCTCAAATACCGATGAACTAACCTCGTATCACAGGGAAGAAATCGAAGCCGTCAATAAAATACTCACAGAATTAAACTGTGATATATCAATCAAATACAATAAGCAACGATAATTTGTAACCGGTTACAGTAACCGGTTACACCCTCGTTTTGTCTATTCTTTTGCACCACGATTTTAATTGAAATCGTGGTTTTCTTTTTAT
>JAIRZQ010000092.1 GCA_031267135.1 Prevotellaceae bacterium | reverse complement strand
TCAATTAAATTCTGATAATGTTTGGCGAGTTCCCGCGCCGTGTACGAATATATTTTTAATCCGAGCCGCGTTTTTTCTTTTTCAAACGTTTCGATACGCTTTGTAAGTTCTGCAAGTATGAGCGTATCTTTTAGCTCAAACAAGCCTTTGCGTTGAGATATTTGATGTTCGGTAACATAATATTCCGTACCTCTGTATGATGTTTTATTCTGCCAATACACGCGAATAGAAACAGGATATTTGCCATCTGCACGGAGTTGATGCTTGAATACGCATATCTTGAAAGTTGCCATGAAAAATTGTTATTTCATATAGTTTCTATTTGTCTTTGCAGTGATAATATATAATCAATTGCCTCTTTTTGAGAACATTTCGTTTCTTTCATATATAAGTTTTCCGCATCAATCGTTTTATTTTCGCCTAATAGATACTTTATTCTCCTTTCAAGACTTTTAAGTTTCCAATTATCTGTGCTTGTATTTGTGTTTTTTACAACCTTTTGTTAATATGCAATGCATCTTCAGCTTTAAATCTCGCTCCGCATTTTAAGCACGTCATACGAATTTTTTTACTACCGATAGTTCCTGCAAGAAGCCCTATACCTCCTGTTAAAACAGCTCCCACTAATGCTTTTCCTCCGCTAAAACCTTTTTGTTGGGAATGTAAGTCTTTTGAACAACATACAGGGCAGCAAATATATTCTTCGATTTCATCTGAATTATTGCTTGGCATTTCTATTGGCTTTGCAATAGGATTTCCGCAATTTGGGCAACTCGCAGCTTTATCACTAACCTGCTTTCCGCACTCAGGGCAATTTATTAGTGCCATAATTTTAAATTTTTATATTAAATTTTTATTTTCGCTGCAAATTTAATAAAAAAATACTTATTATTGCATAATTCCATGCGAATAATAAAGAAAATCGCTGTCGGATATTGCTGCAAAAGTATTATTTTGCCCGGTTATTTTTATGTTAAATGGTATTATCATTGGTTTGCCGCCACCGTTCGGTCTACAACAGGGTCTTGCTCTGCCGCAAGGTAGACTTTTTTAAAATTCAATATTTCGTTTGACAGTTTTATTATCTGTTTAGATAATTTTGCATTAGTATCGGCAAGCGTTGCATTGCTGTCGGCAATTCTACTAAAACTTAATTCTAATTGAACAGTATCAGATTTTGCCTGTTCCTGCTTGATATTTTCAAATAGCATATCATCTTTGCCTGTTAAGAGCCAATCTTTATTTATATCCGTAAAGGCATCGCAAAATGTATTAATAAAATTAGTTGATACATTTTTAGTTCCATTAAGCATATTTGATAATGTAGACTTGCTATAATCTGTTTTCTTAAGAATGTCCTTATCTTTTTCTATTATACCTTTTCCCAATAGATATCTTATTGCTTTTTCTAATCGCAATAATTTTTCGCTTTTTATTTTTTTTTCTTTCATATTTTGTAAAACTTTGTTTTCTTATTAATTTATTTTGTATATTTGCAAAAAATTTCTTCCGAACACTCGAAAAGAAATATAACAAAAGCAGTGCACGCCATACGATAAGCGAACGCTGCGGGGTACAATACGAGCAGGGTGTTTGGAAGACAAAAACTCGGATTGTACCTTTTTGTTTTGCAAATATAAGGGTTTTAACATTATAAACGAAATTATATGGAAAATTTAAATGAATTTGAAAAATACTATGTCGAATGTCTTAACTCCGTGCGTGAGAACAGAAAAGTAAGCGGAAAAGATTTTGACGATAAAACAACATACGCAATATCGATGTTTATTTTAATGTCGTTTGCAACATATCTGTTTTTCGGAGGATGTCATAAATGGATACTGATTTTCTCTTTGGTTTTGTTGATTACGTCTATGCTTGTCAATATCTTTTCGTTTATGTACAACCTTGACAAATGCGCCAAAATTGATAAAGACATAAGAGAAACATTTTCACATAAAGGCAAGCAAAAAGACTATACAGGCGAACTTGATGATTTTAATAAAAATGTAAATGCGCTAAGATACATAACCGCTGCAAGTATGTTTTTTGGCGTGATGTTTCTGATAATATATTTAATAATCAATGCATAAAAACCCACAAGTCATTACAACTATTAACATTCATCTTAATATTAACATTTTAATAAAAAAAATTATGAAACAAGAAATTAAATTAGGACAAAAAGTGCGCGACATGGTTACCGGTTTTGAAGGTATAGCCATTGCACGCATTGAGTATTTGAACGGATGCATTCAATACTGTGTTAAGCCGCAATCGCAAAAAGGCGAAATGCCCGAAAGCGAATACATCGACCACCAGCAACTCGAAGTTGTTGGCGATGGTGTAGATATTATTCCTACGGGCGAACCCGGCGGTTTTATGCCCGATATGCCAAAGGCAAGATAATTATTTTTTCTTTTTCTTTGGCATCTGCTTTGGTGCAGGTTTAGCCGGGCTTTTGGGCACGGCTAAATTATTTTCTGTTTTTTTACGTATTTCCTTTTTTTTGCTTGTTTTATTCATTTTCTTCTATTTTAAAATAAACTTCGTTTATATAGTTTTCGCTTTCTTTATCTATTTCGGCTTGCTTTTTTTTCGATATTGAACGAATACCTTTATTGAGAGCAGAATACTTGTCTGCTTCATCTTTTTTCATTTCAAATAACTGCATTATCATTGTTCGTTCATCTATATTTTTCTTGTCGTATTCATACCATAATTTTTCCAAGTTATTCATATATTTCGAATAGAAATCCATCAATCTGTCAAGTTCCGAAAGTTCCTGTTCCGATTGTGTAATATTGGGCAGTATTGATTTAAGAATTGAACCCAAAGCGATCAATCCTGATGCTATTACGGCAATCCAGATAATACCCGATACGCCGCTTCCCAAAGCGCCTGCCGTAGAAAGCAGTATAATAGCGGAATCGAATATACGCAGCCGCTTTCTGCCTCTATCCGTATATCGCTGTAGACATATAATATTTGATTTTGCCTGCTTTAATTCTATCCATATTCTGTTTCTTGCTATCATATTCTAAAATTTTAACAATTTTATTTAGTTCATATATGTTTTATTATCAATCGTTTAATGTTATTTAACAAAATAAATCGAAAACTTTGTTTCCAAAAAGAAAACTTTATTTTATATTTGCATCGTGAAATAAGTTTTTACTATAAAAACATACAGTAAACAACAAAGATAAAAAAAAATAATAGTAACAATAAAAAAAGTAAGAAAATGGAAAGAGTATCAAAAGAAGAATTTAGGAAAAGTATCATTGAGTACTTTGAGACCAATTCCAAAAGGTCAATTTCGGAAGCAAAAAAAGAAATAACCAAACGACTTAAAAAAGATGAATTTGACAACAGCATAAAGGTAGGTAACGTAAGAGTATTTTACACCTCAAACAAAAAATTTGCAGGCGGTAAGCAAAACGGTTATGGCGAGGGGTTTTACATAAGCAATAACACAACAGATATAAGAATTTAATAATAACAATAAAAAAATAAGAAATAGGAGGTAAAGATATGAGACTATTTGTATCAATATTTGCAGTAATATTTAGCCTTTTTTCTCTCGTATTTTCGATAATCGCTTATCGCAGGGAGATACGACAGAAAAAACATAAACTTCAAAAGTGATGAAAACAAAAACAAAATTCAAAAAGAACACACCGAAGCCCTGTCAGCAATGCGCTATATACGGGTATTGTTCCAACGCTTCGATAAAAGAAGCTGCAAAGAAAGGCTGCAAGCCATACACTGGCAATGCCGTACAGTCTATTAATGTTCATCTTAATATTAATCATTAAAAATAGAACAATGAAAACAAAAGAAGAAATCGAAAAAAGAATAAATATTTTCAGAGCTGAACTTACGGATATAAGTCGCCACATCGACAGTTGCAACGTTTCCAAAGATGAAAAGTTCTACGATGGCGAATACACGTATGGTGAGATTCTTACTCAATTAAAAGCAATAATTCCACAACTCGAATGGGTACTGTCGGAAGAATAATATTAACATTTAAAAATAAAATATCATGGAACAGAATTTAAGGAAAATCGAAAATGCTCTTCCAGAATTGGAAGCAAAGATTAAAGAGTTCACGGGTGCGGAAATCAAATTAAAAGCACAAATTGCCACGTTATATACTATGGGAAACACACAGAGAATAACTATTTTTTCAGACGACTTAAAAAATCTGATTACATCAGGTATTGCGGCCCCGATATTCAAATACGTATATATCAAATTTTGGGGAGGAGCATTAAGCGAAAAAGACATGACAATATGTTTTTTTCCAAAAATGGAATACGAACATTATTCGGGCGGCAACAACAGCGCTGATTACATTTGGAATAGCCTGCGTTTTGACTTAAACGAAGAAAAATGGCTGTTTGATGAAAGTACATTAATTTACAAATCTTAAAAAATAAAAACATGTCAAAATTAAACACGGAAA
>JAIRZQ010000026.1 GCA_031267135.1 Prevotellaceae bacterium | reverse complement strand
TTTGAAACCTGTTAGGTTTTGCCGATTTATTGTCCCATACGGGACATTTCAATTGACAATTGATAATTAACGATTGACAATTATTTGTTTTGCTTAATATGTTTTGCCTTCTTTCCAATTTTATAAATTTTATACTTTCTAACTTTATACTTTATAAACTTTTTCTAACTTTCAACTGCTACGGAATTATCGCGCTTTGGATTTCGCTCCATGGTCCCTTTTCGCCGCGCGTGTTTTCCCAGCAGAGGCAGAAGTACACGGTTTTACCGCGTTCGTTTTCGTCGAATTCGAGGGTAAACGGAGTGTGCGTGTCAACGGATGAATTAATCAGGTCTTTCAGCGAGGCGGGCGGCGTTTCGCGGATAGCCCAGCGTATTTCGGCGCAGTGCTGTCCCGGTGGCTTCGCTTTCGACTTCTTTTGTCCCTGATCGTAAAAGTGAACGGTAAGGCGGCGTATCATGCTGCTGTCGATGTCGAAATCGGGATATGTAGCAGCCACAGGCGAAGGCGTGCGCGTGGTTTTGGGTATGGGCAGCCCGAGCCCATCGCGGTCTTCGTCTGTTACCAAATGACTGTTAGTAAGATACTCCCTAATGGCTTGACGCAGGTTTTTTTCAAGAATCTTACGCGCAGTGTTTTTTGCCTGCACAGTAAGTTTGGTGCGGGTAGCGGCTTCTTCGGCAAGATCGAGTTTTTGCGTAAAATCTGCCTGCTGCGTTAGCAGTTCGGCGTACACGCTGTCGGGGAAGCTTATCGCAGTTTTCAATCCCGACAGGTAGTTCATAAAATTTTTTGTCCACTGTAAAAAGTCCGCATCATTGTGCGGAATAAAATCTTTACTCATAATTTGATTGATTTGAAATTGTTAATAATATTTAATTCATGGATAAATAACATGATATTGATTTCGTAAGCCGGCATTGCCTGTAACAAACGTTTCTGAGGATACTCCGAATGCTTCTGATGATACTCCGAATGCGTCAGGGAACACTCCGAATGTTTCAGAGAATACTCCGAATGTTCCGGGTAATACTCCGACTTACCTGTAATATTACAGGCAAACTGCGGATTTATGTTTATTACCGTGTTTTTGTTGCGCATTGCAGTCAATTTATTCTCAAAATTTATTGTAAAATTCATATTATTCTGTCCTATAATTTAAATTATAAGACAAATGAATCGAAAGTATATCAATAATATACCGGCAAAACATGTAAAAAATATATTTTTTGAATATTTTGCAGAAAACGAGAAATATATTAACTTCGCGACTGGAATTTTTGTCTTATAATTTAAAATATAAGACAAAAAAACAGGAAAATATTTTAAAAATGTTGAAAAAACGGCTGTTTTTTATTTGTTTTCGTCATTATAAACCTGACAGGTTTCAAAAACCTGTCAGGTTAGGTTTATATGTTGATGTCATGCATCACCGGTCAGAGTCACACAGTCCTGAAAGGACGTAATTTTCATAACCGATGGTCATCGACCATCGGCAAGGAAACTGCAATATCATACTGCCTGAAAGGTCTAAAATATGCATACAATCGTCATTGCGGGTTCGACCCGCAATCTCATCATTCAGGAGATTCTGACTTTCGTCAGAATGACGGTTCCAATCCGGAATACTGTTAACCATTGGATTGCTTCGGGCTGCGCCCTCGCAATGACGGACACCGACCCTTTTGAAGCGCCTTCTACTTTCCAAATCTTTTTCAAACTAAAGTCTTAGCCTAAAGGCGCGGGATTTTCCCCCTGATGTATAAATTAAATTTTAAAATACTCAATTATCTAATACCTAACTGTTATACTTTTTTAATATTATTCAATTATTTTATTACCTTTGCAATCGAATTTATGTATAAAAATAAAATCAAGATGAAAAACTTCAAACTGTTCGATACTATTTTTGGCTGGGTTGCATTTGCCATCGCTGCAACAACTTATTTGCTTACAATTGAACCGACAGCAAGCCTTTGGGACTGCGGCGAATTTATATCATCCGCATTCAAGCTCGAAGTCGGGCATCCTCCCGGAGCGCCTTTGTTTGCCATAATGGGACGCATTTTCAGTTTACTTGCTCCTTCGGTCGATAAAGTTGCCGTAATGTTAAACTCAATGTCGGCACTGGCAAGCGCATTCACCATTTTGTTCCTGTTTTGGTCGATAACACATTTGATGAGAAAATATTTCGGCAAACAAAACAGCGAGCTTACCCTGTCCGAATCTGTTGTTACGCTTGGCTGCGGCATGATCGGAGCATTGGCATACACGTTTTCCGATTCATTCTGGTTTTCGGCAGTCGAAGCCGAAGTTTATGCGACTTCATCGCTGTTTACAGCCGTTATTTTTTGGGCGGCGCTGAAATGGGAAGAAGTTGCCGATACAAAATATGCCAATCGCTGGCTCATTCTTATTGCGTATTTCACAGGGCTGTCAATAGGCGTTCACCTGCTGAACCTGCTTGTTATTCCTGCAATTGCAATGCTTTATTATTTCAAAAAATACAAGGCTACATCTAAAGGCGTTATACTTAGCATAATAACAGGCGGATTAATCCTTATTGCGGTACTGTATGTAATTGTTCCGTGGATTCCGCGAATAGCATTCTGGTTCGACCTTTTGTTTGTAAACGGTTTCGGATTGCCTATAAATTCGGGAACATTATTTTTCATAGTAATATTTGCAGCGCTACTGTCATATCTTATTCGCTATACGCACAAAAAAGGCAAAGCGCTTGCCAATACGCTTGTGCTTTGCGTTGCGGTAATTTCTCTCGGTTTCAGCTCTTATGCGATGATACTTATACGCGCTTCGGCAAATACGCCGATGGAACAGAACAATCCCGACAATATCCGTACATTAATGAGCTACCTCAACAGAGAACAGTACGGCGACTGGCCTCTGTTTTCAGGACCTTACTACAATGCTCCCCGAACAGGCGTGAATGTTGATAATGTTTTTACGAAGAATAACAACAAATACGAAAAACTGCAGGAAATAATGACATACACTTACGACAAGCGTTTTACAACCATATTTCCGCGCATGCATGGCACCATTGAGACAAGACACGCCGATGCCTACAAGGAATGGGGAAACGTGAAAGGAAAAGCTGTTGTGGTGGACAGCAATACAACAGAGAGGGTTCCCACTTTCGGTGAAAATATCAGATTTATGTTCTCATATCAAATGGGCTGGATGTACTGGCGATATTTCATGTGGAATTTTGCCGGACGGCAGAATGATTATCAAGGGTATGGAGACTGCCTGTATGGGAACTGGATTTCAGGCATTGATTTTATCGACAGTTGGCGATTGGGTCCACAGGACGAATTGCCCGATTTCCTTGCAAACAATAAAGCGCGCAACAAATATTACATGCTGCCGCTGCTGCTTGGAATACTTGGCATGGTTGTACACTGGGCGCGCAACAAAAAAGATTTCAGTATTGTATTAATGCTGTTTTTCCTTACGGGAATTGCAATCGTGCTTTATTTGAACCAGACGCCTTATCAGCCGCGCGAACGCGATTATGCATACGTCGGCTCGTTTTATGCATTTGCCATCTGGATAGGTATAGGGGTTGCCGGATTATATGAATTGATAAGAAATATATCGTCAAAAGCCACAGTAGCCGCTGCATTATCGGTAATTCTGTCAATAAGCGTTCCGTACATTATGGCAAAAGAAAACTGGGACGACCACGACCGGTCGGGACGTTACATTGCAGTCGACTTTGGAAGAAACTATCTTGAATCGTGCGACAAAAACGGAGTTGTATTTACGTATGGCGACAATGATACTTTCGCTCTCTGGTACAATCAGGAAGTAGAAGGCAAAAGAACGGATGTGCGCGTTGCAAATACATCGTATCTTGCTTCCGACTGGTACTACGAACAGCTGCTGCATACATATTACGATTCGCATGCATTGAAACTTACGGCAACTCCCGAAAAAATTGTCGGTTCTGTCAGAAACATAATTCCTGTTAAAAGTGATACAAACAGTCAATGGGAATTAAAAGATGCCTTAACTATTGTTATGAGCGATGATATACGTGCAAAAGCCATATCCAACTATTCGGAAAAACCTATCAACTATTTTCCGACAGGCACGGTAAAGCTGACTGTTGATAAGGATAAAGTCAGACAAAACGGAATTGTAGGCGATTCGTTGAGTGACGATATGATTTACGACCAGATAAACGTACAGCTTCCGAGAAGCGGAGTACAAAAAAACATGTTAGCCATACTTGATATTGTTGCAAACAATTTTGAAGAACGTCCTGTTTATTTGGGACAGACAATACCTCAGGAATTTACCGGTTTATTCAAAAACAACATAAAATCGGTAGGACTGGCATACCTTATCACACCCGAAAAATTCACACGTGAAACATCTTTTGATATTGAAAAAAATTATGACCTGTTTATGAATAAATTTCAGTATCGCGGATTAAACAATCCTGATATTTACTGGGACGAAGTTGCAAACCGTATGACGGTTTGGTATCGACAGGGATTTTTCAATCTCGCGCGAGAATTGATAAACAGAGGCGATACGGAAAGAGCAAAAGCCGTTCTGGACAAATACGATGAAGTGTTTCCGTTTGTACATAAACTGGATATAAGCGAGACATCCATAATACAGTTGAGATACATAGTGAATGATACGGCAAAAGCCTGCGAGCAAATGGAATCAAGCATGAATAACATAGACAGGGAGCTGGCATATTTTGCACGTCTTGATACAGACAAGCAAATAGACATTTCCAATGAAATTGCACAAAATATAACTACGTTAAGAAATTATGTAATGCTGGCAAATTTGTACAGCAAGGATATCGAAGCAAAGATAACAGACAGGTTCAACCTGTATAAGCAAACATTTCCCGAAATAGTAAAAGCATATAATATAAGATAAGCCTTACGAAGCAAGATTACAGGCTGTTTATAAACTGCATAAAATAAAAATGCATGTAAATAAACAGCCTTATAAATATTTAAATTTAAAACGATGCGATTTAGACCGCCAAAAATTATAAAACGCTTATATCCGGCGATAATCTGGAATTTCTACAATAATGTCGACAATAAAAGCGTTTACCTGACTTTTGATGATGGTCCAAATCCGTTTGTAACGCCATGGGTGCTTGAACAGCTTGATAAATACAATGCAAAAGCAACATTTTTTTGTCTGGGAAAAAACGTGGAACAGCATCCCGATATTTACAAAATGATATTGGAAAAAGAACACAGCACAGGCAATCATTCATACAGCCATGTCAAGGGATTTGGCGTAAGCGTGGGCAGATATGTTGAAGATTTCGATTTTGCCGAAGAATTTATCCAAAGCAATTTGCTGCGTCCGCCTTATGCACGCTGTACGCCGCGACAGATAAAAATGTTAAGCCGGCGTTTTTACATAATAATGATGGATATTGTGAGTCGCGATTACAGCAATAAAATTTCACAGCGTCATTGCCTGCGGAATGTAACAAAATATGTGCAGGCAGGCTCTATTATAGGTTTGCACGATTCGGAAAAATCAGAAAAAAACATTAAATATGTACTGCCGCGTTTACTCGAATTTCTAAATGAAAAAGGATTTGAATGTAAACCCATTATCCTCTGAATAAATTTTTATAATTTCGTGCAGGTTACTACAAAATCAATTTATGATATTCTTGGGACAGCCGTAAACTATTGTCCAGATTCCTTCAAAAATAGATATAATGCCAAGAATGAAAATTATGATTCCTGCTATTTTATTGACCATCCAAAGGCTTCGGAGGCGAAATTTTTTCCTGAATCTGTTTACAATGGAAATTAACAGTGCCCACCACGAACATGCGCCTAAAAATACTCCCCAAAGCACAGCGGCAATGCTCGATGTGCTTGCTTTAGCACTTATTAAATCAAGTTTTACCAAAGCAAACAAACCTATAAGGAAAAAGATTGTCATTGGATTTGTGAGCGTCAATAAAAATGTTGAAGCAAAGTCCTCAATCAGTTTGAACCTGCCTACTTTCGGTTTTTTCAACTGCTTTATGGGATTTGAAAAGTGAATTTTTACTCCTATCGTGGCAATAATAGCGCCTCCTGCGATGTAAAATACAGCCTGATGAGCTTCCAACAACGATTGAACGGCAGCAAGGCTGAATACAGCCAACGCTGCAAAGACCGTATCGGCAGAAGCTGCTCCGGCGCCTGATATAAACCCTGAATTTCTGCCTTTGTTTATTGTGCGTTGAATACATAAAACACCAATTGGTCCAACTGCAACCGACCCACAAAAACCTACTATTATTGCTTTCAAAAAATCTATTCCCATTGTTCAAATCTATGTGCAAAGATATAAATTTGAAATATTAAATCATAAAAAAATCGCTTTTTTATAATATTATTTTAACCGATAAATTCTGCCGATTGGGAAAGTTCAAGATTTTTAACTGTTTCTGATGGCGATGATATAAATTTTCCAAGATTTAACTTTTCCCATTTTTCATCAATAATTTTCACGGTTTCTGTCGAAGAACATGCAATATTCGGGCAGCGGCGATTGAAAGCAAATGTTTGACTGTCGAATATAGATTTATGATTTTTATGTTTCATGCATGCGTCAACAACAATATTATCGCCGATTATTGAGCAGTCGCGCACTGCATCAATATTATTTCCAAGCAGCCACATGGCTTGAGCAATATTGTCCGTATCTACAAAATCATCAAAAACCACTGTTATCTTAGCATTTATATTATGTTTATCGAATTTGTTTTTATTAAGAAATTCATACGGTTTTTGATTTACAGGCTTATTTTCCGATAATTTTTCCTCATTCAATTTTTCGGTTGCATCAATACATATTTTTCCGCCAAAGCCTGAAGATTGCGCCGCGTGGTCGAGAATATCAAGCGGTCCCCTTGTAAAATAAATATCGCTGCTTATGTTAATATTTGCATTAACCCTTTCAATCAAATCTGCATAATTGTGAATATCCACATCACCGTTTACGACAATCATAATTTTGTTGAACATCATTTGTCCTGCGCCCCATAAGGCATTTGCCGTTTTTATTGCCTGCCCCGCATAAGTTTTTCTGATTTTTACAATTGCAATATTATGAAATACGCCTTCGACAGGCATATCCAAGTCCTCGATTTCGGGCGAAACAACCAGACGAATAGGCTCAATAAAAATACGCTCCGTTGCCTTTGCAATGTAAGCATCTTCCTGTGGCGGAATCCCGACAACAGTTGCAGGATAAACGGCATTCTTTTTGTGCGTGATGCAGGTTACATGAAATTTCGGAAACAAGTCTTCGAGCGAATAAAAACCCGTATGGTCGCCGAAAGGACCTTCGATACATAAAGGCTCCTGCGGATTCACATAACCTTCGATAACAAAATCTACATCGGCAGGAACATGTAACGGCTGTGTTATACATTTGATCATTTCAACGCTTTTTTTGCGCAAAAATCCCGCAAGCAGATATTCATCAACGCCATCGGGAAGCGGCGCTGTTGCCGCATAAGTATAAACCGTATCGCCTCCAAGCGTGACAGCAATAGGCATTATTCGGTTTTGCCTCCTGTATATTTCAAAATGCATTGCGCCTGTTTTGTGTTTATGCCAGTGCATTCCTGTTGTTTTTTCATCAAAAATTTGCATCCGGTACATTCCTGCATTGCGGATATTTGTTTCCGGATTTATGGTGTGAACCACCGGCAATGTTATAAATCTGCCGCCATCAAACGGATAGCATTTCAATACGGGCAACAGGTTTAAATCGGGATTTTGCATTATTACATCCTGACACTGTCCTTTTCCCGATTTGTACCCGGGCATCCAATCGGCAATCTGCTTTAATTTTGGCAACAGCATAAGCTTATTCCAAAAATTCAGCTTATGACTTGTAAACGAGAGAAACAGCCGGTTGATTTCGTCAGGTATTTCGTTCAGGTTTTTCACTCCGAGAGCATAGCAAATTCTATCATTTGAACCAAAAGCGTTTGTCAGTACCGGAAAGCCTGTTCCGGTATTTTCAAAAAGCAATGCCTTGCCGCCATCGCCGCTTTTAGAAAATCTGTCGGTTATTTCGGCAATTTCCAATACAGGATCGACAAATTCCTTAATACGTACAAGCTCGTTTTTACTTTCAAGCAGTTTTATAAAATTTGATAAAATCATACCATATCATTTTGTATATAAATTATTAGCCGTCAAATGTATAAAATATTTACAAATGACGACTAATGCGGTTTCCAAATTTCAATTTCAAAAATAATTTTCCTTTTGATGCCTCAACATTTTGTATAGCCACACGCAATACATCTCGGGCATCCATCATAATAAATAAGAGAATCGGAATCGCACTGAGGACATTTCGATCCTTTCTTGACCTTTGTGCCGTCGGGAATATAACGCTTGAGCGCCCGCTCTACTCCGTTTTTCCACGTATTTATTGTTTCGCTGTCGAGTTCCAGTCCTGCAACAAGATTTACAACATCTACAATAGGCATTCCGTTGCGCAATACGCCTGAAATGAGTTTTGCGTAATTCCAGAATTCTTTGTTGAACATGTGAGAAATTCCGCCTATGGTATTTGTATAGCCGAATTTGTCGATATACTGGAAATCGTAACGCGAACCTTTATCTGTTTTGACTTTTATTATCTGTCCCGCTTTTACGGGACGGGGAATAGGACGAATATCATCATCTACAATGCCTGTAAAAATTTCGTATGGCTTGTTTTCGTACAGACCTACAAAAGCAATCCAGTGTTCGTTTCCGTTTGCAAAGCGAATAACATCGGCATCAAGAGAAACAGGACGCTTTGATGGCATTTTATTCATTGGTTCTTTTTCATCGCTTGCAGGAACAAGAATTCCCGAACGCGAACCATCGCGATAAACGGTGATTCCCTTGCAACCCGATTCCCATGCCGTTTTATATATTTCGGCAACTTTTTCTTCGGTAATATCAGCAGGCAAATTCACGGTAACGCTTATGGAATGATCAACCCATTTTTGCATTTCGCCCTGCATTTTTACTTTCTTCACCCAATCTATATCTTTTGTTGTAGCATTATTATACGGCGATTGCCTTACCAAATCATCTATCTGTTCCTGTGTGTAATTTTTTACCTTTTCGACATTATATCCGTTAATTTCGCACCATTTAAGAAATTTATGATGAAAAACATAAGATTCGTAATAGGCATCGCCTTTCTTGTCGACATAATCTATTTTAACATTTTTGTCGTTGGGATTTACTTTTACCCGGCGCTTATAGAAAGGCATAAATACAGGTTCTATTCCCGATGTTGTTTGCGCCATCATGCTTACCGTTCCTGTAGGAGCAATGGTAAGCATCGAAATATTTCGGCGTCCTGTTTTTACCATTTCATTATATAAATCGGCATCCTGCTTGCGAATACGGTTTATCATAGGATTGTTTTCTTCGCGTTTTGCATCGTAAACCGGAAATGCGCCGCGTTCTTTTGCCATTTGTACCGATGCTCTGTATGCTTCCAGCGCCAGTGTTTTTTGTATTTCGGATGCAAATTTTATCGACTCGTCCGTTCCATACTGAATACCGAGAGCGGCAAGCATATCGCCTTCGGCTGTAATTCCCAAACCTGTACGGCGACCTCGGATACATTTGTCTTTTATCTTTTGCCACAATTCGATTTCTACCCTTTTCACGTCGTTTTCTTCGGGATCGCTGCTTATTTTTTCCAGTATGGCATCTATTTTTTCCAGTTCCAAGTCAATCAGGTCATCCATCATTTTCATTGCAACTGCAACGTGTTTTTTGAAAAGGGTTTTGTTAAATTTTGCTTTATCGGTAAACGGATGCTCAACGTATCCGTACAGGTTCATTGCAATCAGACGACAGCTGTCGTACGAACACAAAGGTATTTCACCGCAAGGATTCGTTGATACTGTTTTATATCCGAGGTCTGCATAACAGTCGGCTATTGATTCGCGAATTATGGTATCCCAGAACAGAATGCCGGGTTCGGCGCATTGCCATGCATTGTGAATTATGTTGTCCCAAAGTTTTTTCGCATCTATCTCTATTTTATACTTTGGTTCTTTTGCATCAATGGGATACTGTTGCGTATAAGCTGTTCCGTTTAATACGCAACGCATAAACTCGTCGTCAATTCTTACCGAAACGTTTGCGCCTGTAACTTTTACTCCATCGACTTTGGCATTTATAAATTGTTCGGCATCGGGATGCTTCACAGACAAACTCAGCATTAGCGCTCCGCGTCGTCCGTCCATGGCAACTTCGCGAGTCGAGTTTGAATACCGTTCCATAAAAGGAACTATTCCTGTAGAATTTAACGCGCTGTTCATTACAGGGCTTCCCTGCGGACGAATGTCCGACAGATCGTGTCCGACTCCGCCGCGCCGTTTCATAAGCTGAACCTGTTCTTCGTCGAGCCGTAAAATTCCGCCGTACGAATCTGCAGGTTTATTATGCCCTATGACAAAACAGTTTGAAAGCGATGATATTTGATAATTATTTCCAATGCCTGTCATTGGTCCGCCTTGAGGTATGATGTATTTAAAATCTTTGAGTATGGCGAATAATTCATCAAAGGTTAACGGGTTTTCGTATTTTTTTTCTATACGTTCAAACTCTGCTGCCAGTCTTCGATGCATGTCTTCCGGCGATTTTTCATAAATCCTCCCGAACGAATCCTTCATTGCATATTTGTTAATCCATACCGAAGCGGCAAGGTCATCTCCGTGAAAGTATTTGATACATGCATCCAAAACTTCATCGGGACTGTAAGTTTGCCTGCTTTCATCTTTTTGGCGGTCTGTATTTTGATCGACTAAATCAAAAAAAATTGTTTGCTCTGCTGACATAATTTATTTTGTGTATTGTTTGTTTAAAATATTTATAGAATGCGGTTACGAAATTACTACGATATGATGTAAATATTCCGATTTCGGTATCCTGTTTTACGAACATTTTTTTAACAAAGTCCTTTTATCAACTAATAGACAGGCAAAAAGACATATTTATTTTTACCGTAGCAAAAACCGTGCATCTCGATTGGATTAATATGCTCATATTTTTCAAAACCGTAATCAGCAGTGCATTTGCAGCATGTTGGAGTGCACAGGCGGATTTTTATGACCGTTAAGTTTCATTTTCCGGTTTAACCGGAAAAAATTTACATGTATTCATTGAAAAATTTAGCTAATATTTTCAGAGATTAAACGCAAGTGTCAAAAAAAAATCATACATTTGTAAATTATAATTAAAAAGCAATGAAGACAATATTACTATTTGGAACAATAGGCACGCAGGAAATTCTTCTTATTTTACTGGTTGTGCTGCTGTTTTTTGGAGGAAGAAAAATTCCCGAACTTATGCGCGGACTTGGTAAAGGAGTTAGAAATTTTAAGGAAGGGATGAATAATGCCGAAAAAGAAATAAAATCCAATATTGACGCTATTGACAAAGATGTCGAAAGCAAGTAAAGTCGCCAAGGCAAGTTGTAAATTAAGCTAAAACCGGCTAATTATCAAGCGATGAACGATGGCGGCTCAAACCACGAAATGACTTTTTGGGATCATCTCGAAGCGTTGAGACACATGCTTTTCAGAGTGGTGGCTGTTATTGCCGTACTTATGGTTGTTGTTTTTTTTTCAAAAGACTTTATTTTCGGCTCCGTAATATTTTCGCCATCGAGTTCCGATTTTTGTTTGTACCGCTGGCTTTGCAATCTGGGCGAAAGTTTAAACATGCCCGAATTTTGTCTCGATGCTTTCAAAATAGAAATAATAAATATTAACCTTGCCGCACAGTTTTTCACTCACATGAGTACTTCATTCTGGCTGGGACTGATACTGGCTTTCCCGTATTTTTTGTATGAACTGTGGAGATTTGTTTGTCCTGCGCTGTACAAAAAGGAAAAACGATACATACGAATTGCTTTCGGCTTTGGATGCATTCTTTTTTTTACAGGCGTATTGCTTGGCTATTTTGTTATTTTCCCGCTTACGCTTAAATTTCTCGGCACTTATCAGGTAACTGAAACTGTTGTAAATCAAATATCTCTGCATTCGTACATCAGTACATTTACATCGCTTATTTTGATGATGGGAATTGTTTTTGAAATACCAATGGTAGCACTGGTTCTTTCGAAACTTGGCGTGATTCGCCGTCCGTTTTTACGCAAATATCGCAAATACGCAGTTATATGTTCGCTTATTTTGTCTGCAGTAATCACGCCGAGCGGCGATGCTTTTACCATGTTGATGGTTGCGCTTCCTCTAGTTTTGCTTTATGAATTCAGTATTTTAGTTGTTAAAAAATAAGCCGGATAAAACTTTCTCGTTGTGCGGGAAATGTTTTTCCATATGGGCTTTATATACCATCGCCGGCGCGTAGTTCTGTTTTTCGTTAATTTGTTCCATTATAAAATTAACCGGCAATAGAACGGTAAAAACAAAATTTTAACAATATTAATGACGACGATATTAAATCTTTTCAAATCAAATTTAATAAATCTCCAAGAAAATTACTTAACCTTGATGCGCTTATAGAAAGATTTTATCAAAAAATTGCATTAACTACTTGATCTGTTAGATGCGAAAATATTTAAATTAATTCTTTGTGTGCATTAAATTTATTAATTTTGCAGAATGGGATTAAATTTAATTTTATGTATTCGTTCGACTCAAAATTGCGTGTAAGATATTACGAAACAGATAAAATGGGTATTGTACATCATTCAAACTATGTGCGTTATTACGAATATGCGCGTACAGAAATGATGATGCATTTGGGATTTTCGTACGGAACAATGGAAAAAGAAGGTGTAATGATGCCTGTAGTTTCGGTATCAAGCAAATATATCAAGCCCGCTTACTACGAAGATGAACTTGTCATACGTGTTAAATTGAAAGATTTGCCGACTGCAAAAATGTATTTCTTTTACGAAATATTCAATCTGCACGGAGAATTGATAAATACCGGAGAAACGGTTTTATCGTTTACAAATATGGCAACAAACCGCCCCTGCCGTCCGCCGCAACGTTTGATGGATATACTTAAAGAAATAATAAAATGCTAACACAAGCGTATTACTGACATCAAATATAAAACCAAAATGATTATATCTGTATTCGACAATATAATTTCTGTTTTGATGGTAATATATTCATTAATTGCCTTTTGTGTTGCCATATACATTATCTATAAACACAAGGATTCGGTAAAAACGGTATCTTGGATAATATTGCTGTTTATGCTGCCTCTTGCAGGGCTGATACTTTATTTTTTCTTCGGACAAAATTATCGAAAAAAAAAGATGTTCGGACGCAAAGCCTTGCACGATATAAAATTTATTGACAATTTCAGTTCGCGTCAGGCGGGACTGTTAAAACGAAACAAACTTTTTGACTCCAAATCGGAATTGAACAATTACAAAAATACTATAACTTTACTGCTTAACAACAGCAAATCAATACTTACCGAATACAATAGCGTAGTGCTGTATTACGATGGCGCAGGCATGATATCGGCTTTGAAGCAGGCGCTGCTCGATGCAAAGGATTCGATACATTTTCAATTTTACATTATCGAGCGCGGAAAGGTTTATAACGAAATACGTGACATATTGATTCAAAAGGCGAAAGAAGGCGTTGCCGTTCGCATAATATATGATGATTTTGGAAGCTGGGCATTGAAGAGGAAAGATGTAAAAACGTTTACGAAACACGGCATAGAAATGTTTGCATTCGGCAAAGTTCGATTTCACAAACTTACAAACAAAAGCAATTTTCGCAATCATCGCAAGATTGTCGTTATTGATGGAAAAACAGGCTTTGTGGGAGGAATGAATATTGCCGACCGTTATGTTTTCGGAAACGAATATTTTCAATGGTGGCGCGATACTCACATGCGCATAAGAGGTGAAGTTGTGAACGTACTTCAGCTGATTTTTCTTGTCGACTGGTTTTTTGTCAGCAAGCAGCAGGTTTTTGTTGATCACGAGCGCTATTTTCCGAAATCGGTAATTGATGAAAAATGTAATATCCAAATAGCTGCATCAGGTCCCGACAGCGACTGGGCAAGTATTATGCAAACATATTTTTATGCAATATCGTCGGCAAAAAAACATATATACATAACATCGCCATATTTTATGCCCAACGAAAGCGTATTGACCGCTATAAAAGTTGCCGCGCTCAGCGGTGTGGATGTTCGGATTATTCTGCCCGGAAAATCGGATTCCAAAATCGTATACTGGGCAACGCTTGCCTACGTTCAGGATTTGCTTGAAGCCGGCGTGAAAGTTTATCTTTACAGCAAACGGGCATTTAATCATGCTAAAACAATTACCATCGATGGCGAATTTTCCTCAATAGGTTCGGTAAATATGGATAATCGCAGTTTCGAATACAATTTTGAAATAACAGCCATAGTATATGACAAAACAATAGCATCGAGCCTCGAAAATCAATTCAGATACGATTGCAGCAAAAGTTCTCAGGTAACATTAAAAATGTGGAATCGCCGTTCGTTCCGGAAAAATCTTTCGTGCAGTATCGCCCGGTTATTTTCGCCGCTTTTATAAAAACCGGTAATGCAGGCATCTCGCTTTTAACGATTATTCCGGTATAATATCTTTTATTTACAAATATGTTAGTTAAATCTATGCACTTTCAGTGCAAGACTTTAGTTTTTATAAATCTCTTCTTCCCTTTGCGGGAAAAAAACAAATGGAAACCAGACACGGTTCACACAGCTTATATAGTTTGCAGATTCACCTTGTATGGATAACCAAATATCGTTATCAAGTATTACAGGCGATATACAGCAGCGCTGTCGAGAAATTATTCGCCGGAGTCGTAATTCGTTGGATATTCAAATAATCAAAGGAGTAGTAAGCAAAGATGATATACATTTGTATATAGTCGTTCCTTAACAGGTATATTTTTCAGAGACAAAGGATAGTAAAGATATTTTTCCTGTTATTTTGGATTTGAACGACCGGATTTGAAGCGTCATTCCGACTTTCGTCGGAATCTCCAATACAGCATGAGATTGCGGGTCATGCCCGTAATGACGGGCTTTTTCAACAGCCTAACCTAACAGGTTTTGAAACCTGTTAGGTTTAAAATAAAGATGATAAATATTTAAATTAAAAATCGTAAAACGTTAAATATTCATAAATTTTAATGGTTATATTTGCTTATTTTAAATATTTTGTAATGTTCAAAATTATTTGTACTTTTGTAACACTTTTAAATGTTTATTTTATAATAAATCTTACTGTAACATAAAAAGTTTTATATCACTTATAATATTATTAAATATGGAAAACAATAGAACAATGAAAAAAAATCTTAAATTTATGGCAATCATGCTGCTGATGGCGGCATTTGCCGCCACAACCATCGCTTCGTGCGATAAGGAAAAATCCGAACCTGTACCCGTAGAGGCTACAGATGTAACTCTGACCATGCCGGCGCTTGATATTACCGCGCTTACCGTTGGCACGGAGGTAACGCTTGCTGCAACGGTAAAGCCCGACAATGCCGCAGACAAGACCCTGACGTGGATAAGCAGCGCGCCTGAGGTAGCAACCGTTGATGACGGTATAGTAAGCGCCGTGGCGGAAGGCTCCGCTGTAATTACCGCAGCCACCGCCAACGGCAAAACCGCCGAATGCACTGTTACCGTAGTAAACGAGCCGGTGGAGATTTACGCTATTCACTTTGTGGATATACCCGCAGGCAGCTTTATGATGGGCGCTCTGCCCGGCGAAGTAACTATGAGTATAGAAATACTGCCGGAATATTGCATGGATTACGAGTTGCCTCGCCATCAGGTTACGCTTACTCAGCCTTTCCAAATGAGCGAGTGTGAAATTACCAACGCCCAGTATGCCGAGTTTCTGCAGATAAACAATGTGGGAGAAGACGGTAGAATGAACGTTGCAGGCTATGGAGTGCAGCGGCTTGTGACGGATTCTAAAACAAAAGAGCGGTTTAACTCTAAGATTATTGAATATGCTCCTTTCGCGCTGACATGGTCGACTTCTGAAAACAAATGGATTCCTCAGCCGGGCTACGACAATCATCCCGTTTTCCGTGTAAGCTGGTACGGGGCAAAGGCTTTCTGCGACTACTACGGCTACCGCCTGCCTACCGAAGCGGAGTGGGAATATGCGGCGCGCGCAGGGCGATCCAATGATATTTTTGCCGGCGTAGAATTGGATGTGCTTTCGGAAGACATCCTGAAAGAGCGGCTCAAAGACTATGCATGGTTTTATCCGGGCGATACCGAAGACTTTATTTTTTATGCTTCCACCGAAGAAGATCCATGGCCTACTTATCCTGTACGGCAAAAACTGCCCAATGCCTTTGGGCTGTACGATATGACCGGTAACGTGGATGAATGGTGCAGTGACTATAGGCAGACATACACAGGCGATGCAGTAACAGACCCTGTAGGTATAGCAGGATCCGGTACAGAGAGCCTTACAGTGTTTCGTGGCGGCGGTGTATACCGTGAAATGCCTTTCAACCGGATATCATCTCGCGGCGGTTGGTATAAGGACTATTCAAGACCCGTATTAGGCTTTAGAGTGGTTAAATAAAAACAATTAACTTTTTATATAAACAATCAAATTTTAAAATTTATTATTATGACTAAAAAAATCCATTTACTAATGTTGCTCGGCATATTTATGCTGGGCTCATGCACAAAAGAAATGCAGGATGTTCGGCTTCCTGCATCTGAAGACGAAGCGCAAAGATTTGCAGGTTCTAAATACGAAAGGCTCTATGCCGTTAAAAAGCCGACGCGCGGAGGATCGGGAGCGATGGTACCGCAAGCCGTAGCCGTAACAAGCAAGCTGTGGACTCACAAGGCTACCATTAAAATTAAGTTTTTAAACGGTAATCAGGATATTCGCGATAAGGTTATGCAATATGGCGCCGAATGGTTAGACTACATCAATCTCAGCTTTGAATATGTGGCAGATACCGATTCTGCAGACGTTAAAATCGGGTTTAACTATGAAGGAGAAGATGAAGAATATCCTTTTGTTTCATGGGTAACTATTGGCACCGATTGCAAGGACATAGAGCAGGATGAGGCATCTATCAATCTGGTAGATGCTACCGATGAAAATGGAAACGTTATTGATGACCCTGAATATGACTCATTCGTGCGGGCAGACATACTGAGGGCTTATGGCGCAATGCTCGGGCTGGGATTTGAACACCAGTCGCCTAACTCTACGGTTACTTTCATAAATCACCAGACAACACAAAACAGGAGAAAATTGGAAGGACATTTTGGGGTAGGCATACAGCAAATTATAGATGAGATTATTACTCTATATACTACCGAGCAGACCAAATATACTGCATACGACTCAACATCAATAATGGTGTTGCCTCTGCCAGGGTCAATCTTGACGGATCCAAGATGGGGCACGAATGGCAATCCGAATCTTTCCGAAACCGATAAGTGCTTTATTGCTGCGCTTTACCCCAAGACATTTGACATTGAGTGGGTATGCGAAGCATTTGGCTTTGGGGGAGGATTCCTGTGTACTGATGCTAATGATAACCTGTATTTTTTTCAAAAAATTGGTACGGTCAGGAAGCTGATGAAAATGGATACTCAGGGCGTGATTACGGAACTGTTCACAGTACCTTCACAGTACTACTTCGCTACAGATGCTGCTGATGTGGTTGTTGATGACTCCGGCATTGTTTACCTACGCAACAATGGCAACCTATGGCAATTCAGCTCTGACGGTACGTTGCTGAAGACATTTAGCAGGCAACTGTCTTCTGTGTACGTAGAATTTGGAGAGGCAATGGGAGTACTGGATAACAACCAGCTGATTTATGTTGCCGGGCTTTCCAATGTCCCTAACCCGGGTTCTTCGTATGACGCTATTTGGGCTTACCGATACAATTCGGGGACAGATGCCAGTATCCCGATAACCGAATTGCCGTATAATCCGCCCTTACCTCTTAATAATTATGCGAGAGTTGCGGTTTCCATCAATAATCTTGTATATATGCGGTTATCCACATGGGATTGGTTGATAAAATTAGACACTGATGCCGGAACCTATTCGCAGTTCACTCCAGCTTATGCGGCGGATGACATATCAAATGCTGCGGTAATATCTGACGGAGATCCCCGTATTGTTGGACTGTCTGCAAGCCGCGACATAGCGGATATAACGTTTTTAAGGTATGGATTCTATGAAATATCGCCGGACTGCGGTCAACGGCGGGATTTTCTGTTTACATATAATCCGAATTGCGATTCGAGCTGCGAAGTCCGTAATCTCGGAATGTTGCCTGAAAGTATAACCAAACCGGATAATACGATAATAAACAATATCGGATATTCGTTTACGGCTTCCACCCGTAACGGCAGAATTACGTATGTGCTTAGCGAGTCTAACCTCTACAAAATAACAAATCACAGGTAGAGTATCACGCGCTCCGTAAAAACGAAAACGCTCCCGAAATACATTGCGTATTTCGGGAGCGCTTTTATTCGCATGGTAAGCCCGTTTTTCTTCTTTTTCTATATGGATATAAATTTCTGCACGGATGCGCGTAAATTTCTTTCTAAATGAAAATAAATTTTCTCCTAAATGAAAATAAATTTCTTCCTAAGTGAAAATTATTTTTCTCCTAAGCGAAAATTTTCCTCCATACGGATGGAAATTTATTTGCTTCCATTCAAAAAATAAAATTTGAATATCGCAGTGCAAATATACGTAAAAATATTTTATTTTTTACCGCATTAAAACAATCCGAGCTGTTTAATGCAAACCAAAGCGATTATAATCGGAGCAACGTATTTGACAAGGAACACAAAGACAGAAAACAATCTGAATTTTAACGTTCCGTTATTTGTAAGTTCGGCTTTCAGAACTTTTTTGTTTACACGCCAGCCTACAAAAATACATATAAACATTCCTCCTATGGGAAGCATTAAATTTGCGGTTACGAAATCAAGCAAATCAAATACTGTAAGTCCTAATATTTTAACATGTGAAAGTACCCCAAACGACAGCGAACATATCACGCCAAGTACAAATCCGCCCGATGATACAATCGTTGCCGCTTTAAATCGGGACATTCTGTGCTGTTCGTGCAAATATGCAGTTGCAACTTCGTGAAGAGAAATGATGGATGTGAGAGCCGCTATTGCCAGCAGCACAAAAAATATGAACGACCATAAACTTCCAAACGGCATTTGTTGAAATATGTTGGGAAGAGTTACAAATACCAGCGTAGGTCCCTGTGACGGTGAAATTCCAAAACTTGTAACTGCCGGAAATATTATGACGCCTGCCAAAATTGCAACTAAAGTATCGATTGTTACCACCGAAACGGCTGTATTAGGCATATTTATTGATTTGTGAAAATATGATGCGTAGGTTATCATGCATCCCATGCCTACGCTTACCGAGAAAAAAGCTTGCCCCAAAGCGCTCAGCACCACGCCGGATGTAATTTTGCTGAAATCGGGATTGAAAAAGAATTTTAATCCTGCAAGCGAATTCGGCAACATTAGCGAGCGAATGCACAGTATTATCAATATCACAAAAAGCATCGGCATCATTATTTTAGATGCGCGTTCGATACCTTTCTTAACGCCCGACAATACAACAAAATGCGTGATTAGCGTAAATACCAGAACCCACAATATCGGACGAAACATATCGGATGTGAAGCTTCCGAAATTTTCCGTAAACTCTTCAACGGAATTTGCATTAAGATTTCCCGTTATCGACTGATACATGTATTCAAGCGTCCAGCCCGAAACAACAGAATAAAACCCGAAAATAAGAAACGCAGCAATTACTCCGTTGTAACCGAGAATTTTCCACATACTTCTTGGCGCAAGAATCTTGAATGCTCCGACAGAATCCTGCTGCGAGGCTCTTCCTAAAAAAAATTCGGCGAGCATCACAACCATACCGAGTATCATCACGCAAAAAACATAAACAATCAAAAATGCGCCGCCGCCGTGTTCGCCCGCCTCGCATGGAAATCTCCAGATATTTCCAAGTCCTACGGCGCTGCCGACAGAAGCCATAATCAAACCGAGTTTGCTGTTGAAAGTTGCTCTTTGTTTCATAATGTCTTGAAATTTTAATTATAATTATTGATTAATATTTCTGTCAAATCACTTGTTTTTACTTCGTTTTGTTCGCCTGTAATCATGTTTTTCAACGAAACGCTGCTGTTCTTCATTTCGTTTTCGCCAACTATTGCAACAAGATTGATTTTATTGGCATCTGCGTACGACAGTTGCTTTTTTAACTTTGCCTGTTCCGGATAAATTTCGGCGCTTATGCCTGCTTCACGCAATTTTTGCAATACGGGCAAGCAGTAATTCAATTCGTTCTTGCCGAAAGCTGCAAATAAAAGCTGCGTTTTGCCTGTCGAATTTTCGGGAAACAAATCAAGCTGATTAAGCACATCATAAATTCTGTCGGCTCCAAACGAAATTCCCACTCCCGAAATTCCTTCCATTCCGAATACTCCGGTAAGATTATCGTAGCGACCGCCGCCTGTTATGCTTCCCATTTCAGCATCAAGAGCTTTCACTTCTATAATAGCGCCTGTATAATAATTCAGTCCGCGAGCCAGTGTCAAATCAAGTTCGATGACAGATTTTACAGGAACATTCTTTATGTATTCAAAAATGGTTTCGATTTCATCTATGCCCTTCAATCCTGTTTCTGAACAGGAAAGAATATTCTTCAATTTCGACAGTTTTTCGACATTTGTTCCTTTCAGCTGTAAAACAGGTTGCAGCCTGCTTATTGCTTCCGGCGATATATTTTTTTCTTCAAGTTCTTTTTTTACGTTTTCCAAACCGATTTTGTCAAATTTGTCGATAGCAACCGTAATATCCGTAATCCGCTGCGGTTCGCCTATAAATTCCGCTATTCCGCTCAGTATTTTTCTGTTGTTCAGTTTTATTGCAACATTTATTTTCAGGCGCTCGAAAACATCATCAATTATTTGCAGCAGTTCAAATTCATTTATCAGCGAATCGCTGCCAATCATGTCGGCGTCGCACTGGTAAAACTCGCGATAACGTCCCTTTTGCGGTCGGTCTGCTCTCCAGACGGGCTGAATTTGAAAACGTTTAAATGGAAATGTAATTTTATCGCGATTTTGCACGACAAAACGTGCAAACGGCACCGTAAGGTCGTAACGCAATCCTTTTTCCGATATTTTGCCTGTGAGCTTTATGCTGTTTTTCTGCAACAGTTCGTCAACCGAAACAACGGAAATAAAGTCGCCCGAATTTAATATTTTGAATAAAAGTTTATCGCCTTCGTCGCCGTACTTTCCAAGCAGCGTATTAAGATTTTCCATTGCAGGAGTTTCGATTTGTTTAAATCCGTAAATATGAAAAACGTCACGTATTATGTCAAAAATATAATTGCGTTTTGACATTTCATCAGGCGAAAAATCGCGCGTTCCTTTGGGGATGGAAGGTTTTTGCATTTTAATCTTGTTTGATTATACTTTTCATTCATTGCACATATAACATGGTTATGCGCTTATTTAAAATAATTTTCACAAAGGTATAAAAAGCATTGACTATTTAAAAATTTACCGTTTAGTATTTTTAGATTTAAGACTATGGATAACAGAAATTAATTTTAATGATTTTGTTCGCATTAAAAATTATGGCATTGCTAATTAAGTATAGTTTTTGATATTTCTTTGGAATAATACATGCTTAAAATCAAATATTTATAATCATTATCACATGAAATATATATATAATTAGCAATGCCTGGTATTTTTACAACTGTAACGGCACATGGATAAGTATGGGAGAGGACATCGGAGGCGATACCGTATTCGAAAGTGAAATCACATTTCGGGAAAAAGCGGAAATAATCATCAAGCGGGCAGAAGAGAAATTGGACTGCCGGTAACTTTCAAATTGCATGGCGCTGTTTTTGTAATGTGGGATAACGAATATAACTCTCATAACAGGCGGCATCTGTCATAGGGAAATTCAGAAAATGAGTAACATGTTGACAGTAATCTTATAGCAGGCTGTCATTTCCTGAAAATTACCCCGATTTTTGCCCAAAATATTGGGAAATCGGGGTAATATTAATCTGTTTACCACATCAAATCATCTGTCAAAAATGGTATAGAAGCAGAGATTTTCCAATAAATTATCGCAAAATATCACATCCAAAGCAGGATTTTACTGCCAAAACGTAGAACTCTTTTTTCTGAATTTCCCGCATTAAACGGCGCATCTACGCAACGTGGCGACTAATACAGTGTCGAAATCGGAAACCCATCCTGCAGCAGACTTTCACACTCGGTGTGAAACGTTCCTGCAGCTTGCAGCAGACTTTCCTACTCGGTGTGAAACGTTCCTGCAACCTGCAGCAGGCTTTCACACTCGGTGTGAAACGTTCCTGCAACTTGCAGCAGGCTTTCACACTCGATGCGAAACCATGCTGCATTGGAGATTCCGACTTTAGTCGGAATGACGGTTCAAATACGGAACTAATATCATTGTGCAGCGTACGCAGGGAAATTCAGAAAATGAATAACATATTGACAGTAATCTTATAGCAGACTGTCATTTCCTGAAAATTACCCCGATTTTTTGCCCAAAATATTGGGAAATCGGGGGTAATTGTAATAATTAATCTGTTTACCATATCAAATCATCTGTCAAAAATGCTATAGAAGCAGAGATTTTCCAATAAATTATCGCAACATATCACATCAAAAGCAAGATTTTACTGCCAAAACGTAGAACTCTTTTTTCTGCATTTCTCGAAAACTTTCTATATCCAGCCCGGAGGCTGTTTCACAGCGGATTTGACTTACTGTTTTATAATTCGACATTCGTAAATTTTTTGTATCTTGCGCATATCTTTTTGGGTTAAATTTTCCCGATTTTGGATAATACAACCCGAATTTATTTGATGTGATATACGACATCAAATCTTCCGAATTTGATTTGATTACTGCACTCAAACCGCCCGCTGATGATATAACGATTTTTGTTAAACAAAGTAATAAAAGCAATTCCATCGGGCAATTTTATTTCGCCAAAATAGACGTCCGTCAATGCACATTCTTTGCCTTCAACAGGATTGTTTATTGTAAATCTTACATTGGCGCCATCGTTTTTTTCTAACTGTACAAATATTTTAATTTGATTATATTCAGGATAATAACAACATAAAATAGAATAAGGCTCCGGATGACTGTGATAATAAATCGTATCGTAAAAATCGTTATAATAATGTGTAAAATAGCGTCCACCTACATATACCCAGCCATCTATCAAACAGCCGAAAGTGTTTTTGCCTGTGGATGTTTCTTCCGGTAAAACCGAAATATCAATGGTTTTGTCTTCATCTTCGCAGCCCGTACAGTTATTCAGTAAAACTGCCGTTATTACAATAATAAATAATTTTTTCATAATATATTTTATTATAGATAGTTAAAAGATATAATTTATTCCAACCGAAATACTGAATTGACTAAATGGAAGCCTTTGTTCTACCTCAAAAGATTTTTCGTGGTAAGTTATATTAAATACAGAACTTTCGCTCATAATAAACCTTGCATCTGCCGACAGTCCTACGTGTGAAGATAATCGGTAAATACAGCCCAATCCTAAATTTCCACAGACGTCGTTTTTGAAAACCTTGCGGTTATTTCCAAAAACCCGACTATTGTTTCTATACATTGTATATCCGATACCACCGAGCATTTTTATTGATATTCGCGATTGTTCGGGTGATAATAAGTAAATGCCTAATTGCGGAATGATGGAACTAATAGATATTTTATCGGATGTATAATCTGTTTTGCCGTTTGATGCGTAGACTGAAAGCAAGATTCCGCTTGTAAACCGTGATGCTCTAAATTCAAATTGCAAATCCCATGCAAGCCCCGAACGTAATTTATCATTGTATTTATCCGAAAAACTTGAAAGTCCGGCAATTCCATCAAACATATATGAATATCCCAAATGGGTTGAAACGGAATATTCGACATTCTTTACATTATTATTAGTTTCTTGTGCATGAAAGTTAACAGATTTTGCAAAAATCATGTATATTATTAATATTATACGTAGTTTTTTCATATTAAATTCAATCAAATGATATTGTGATCTATGTAATATATGATTTTATGATGTTATTCATAACTTAGAAAAATATTTTCCAATCAATAATTATATCTCCCAGTCCGTACCGTCTTTTGTATCTTTTATTACGATTCCTGCATTCACTAATTCATTACGTATTTTGTCGGAAGTTGACCAGTCTTTTTTATCTTTTGACTGTTGCCTTATGTCGAGAATTATTTTTACAAGATTATTTACAAGTTCGTTTTGATTACTGTTCCGCTCTTCTTTCAAACCTAAAATATCTTCGGCAACATTTTTAAACAGTTTTTTCAATCGTGCAATATCGTTTGCGCTTATTTTCTCTTTTTTATCAACAATACTGTTGATTATACGCACAGCCTCAAAGAGTTGAGATATGGCTATCGGAGTATTCAAATCATCGTTCAATGCTTCGTAACATTCCTTTTCGATGTTTTTAATATTTTCGCTGTCGGCAGTATCTGTTGCGAGATTGATATTTTCGAGAGTTTTTGCGGCTTGCATCAAACGTTTCAAACCTTTTTCGGCTGCCTGTAATGCTTCATTGCTGAAATCCAAAGTACTACGGTAATGAGCCTGAAGTATGAAAAACCGCACTGTCATTGGATTGTAAGCCTGTTCCAGTAATGCATGGCTGCCTGTAAAAAATTCTTCGAGCATGATAGAATTACCTAATGATTTTCCCATTTTCTGTCCGTTAACGGTAATCATATTGTTGTGCATCCAATAGCGGCAAGGCGTGTTGCCGTTTGCTATGTTCGATTGAGCGATTTCGGATTCATGATGAGGAAAAAGCAAATCCATTCCGCCACCGTGAATGTCAAATTTTTCGCCCAGATATTTGCGTCCCATTGCCGAACATTCGAGATGCCAGCCGGGAAAACCTTCGCTCCATGGCGATTTCCATCGCATGATATGTTCGGGTTGGGCTTTTTTCCACAAAGCAAAATCCACGCTGTTACGTTTTTCTTCCTGTCCTTCAAGGTTATCGCGAGTAGTCGGCAAAAGATATTCAATCACACGTCCCGAAAGTTGCCCGTAATTATAGTGCTGATTATACTTTACAACGTCAAAATATACCGAACCATTTACAGTATAAGCAAAACCCGCATCAAGAATTTGCTGCACCATGTCGATTTGTTCCATTATGTGCCCCGAAGCATTGGGTTCGATACTTGGGCGGCGCACGTTGATGGCATCCATCATATCGTGATAGCGGTCGGTATAATATTTTGCTACTTCCATTGGTTCGAGCTGCTCGAATCGGGCTTTTTTAAGCAACTTATCTTCACCGCTGTCTGCATCGTTTACCAAATGTCCCACATCCGTAATATTTCTCACATAGCGAACTTTGTATCCTAAAAACGTGAGGTATCTAAACAGTACATCAAATGTAACTGCCGAACGCGCGTGTCCGAGATGCGGATCGCCGTAAACGGTAGGTCCGCAAACGTACATTCCTACATGAGGCGGATTGAGCGGTTTGAATATTTCTTTTTTCCGCGAAAGCGTCGAATAAATTGTGAATGACATATTTGTATTACTTTTAAATTTTACTGGCAAAGGTAAAAAAATGAAACAAATTTTTATTATTTTGTGAAGATAAAAATACGTCCTGATAATTTTAGAACATATTTTATTTACATTAATGTTTATTCTTTGGTGTTTATTAGGGAAAAACCAGTTTTTTTGTTGCTGTTAATATCTTGCCGTTTTTGAACTTTATTGTTACAGTAATATTGTGTTCTTTATTTATTGGAAGAACTTTAGGAAATTGTAACTGCATGGGTCTATATTTTGAAGTTAATAACATTAAATCCTCTTCTTCGAGTTCTGTCAGATATTTATATATACCGTGATATTGACTTTCTGGATGAATGGTAACTCCATTAATTACAAGCCCTGGATATATATCTTTATATCCGCTTTCTATAAACTTGTATGGCGAATTTGCACAAAATATAACCATATCATCCCATAAAGTTTCTGCCGGATGCGCTTCATCATAGTCGGCATCGCTAACTACTGATATTGATAAAATAGGTTCAGCCAAAGAACTAGGTGGAGGTGGGTCTCCAAAAATAAAATTATTGTACGAAATATCGTTATACTGTTCTGCAAGTTCGTTGAAGCGCTCATGATTGCTATCTGCCGATATTCGATGACCACCATATAAATTAATAAGAGCAATGTAATGTACCACCTCGGTATTCATCTTCTCCGCATATAAATCTTGGATATAGAATGTGGTTACATCATCATGATAGTAATATATGAAATTTTTACTATATAGTTTTGCCGGAGAATTATCAATGTTTACCTTTTCACACGATATACTAATCAGTGCTATGATCAATAGTATTAAAAATATTTTTTTCATAATTTATGTGTTTTATATTATAAATTTTATTAAATTTAATTTAATATTAATGGCTAACGCTCATTACATGCGCATTATATCGGTAATACCACTCTCCTTGTGCTTGTCCAAGAACATCCTGATATGCTGTCTTTCTTGTATCGAATACGCTGTTTGCATAATATCCATCAGCAATGCCATCCCATCCCCAATTGCAATGAATTAATCGTTTAGTTTCTCGGACTATTCCTCCGCATAAACATTCTCTATACATATAACCATCTATAACCCACGCGTGCCCATTGCTGTATGTAGTAGTTAGCCCAAGAAAGCCGGTATGAGTTTTTGTTGCGTACGCGCTTATATAAACTAATTTATTCTGATTCAGAACAGTTTTAACATTATCTATATTATAATCAGTATAAGGGCTGCATGTATATCCTCTGTTTATCAGATAATTACGTGCAGCATTATCGGAAGCGCCGCTGCCTGACATATTATAATTCATGTTTACACCCAAACCTATATCATTATAAAACAGATGGGCTAAATAAGTCCGTGCATTTGGATAAGACACATACCATAGCGGGCCAGATGGAGGAATCCAAGTTGGAGGATAGCTGCAATGTTTTTTCATTTCAGTCCAATTATAATTAAATGAGTTATGCGATGCTGGATATTCATAACATGACATTATTTGTGCAATTGCAGTAGCTACACAGCCTGCAGGCGCACCTACAGGGTTGGTAATATTATCATTATATGGAGACCATTGCCCCCATTTTACTTTTACTTTTTGGGTTATATCTACTACTGTTACCCAATAATCGCATATATCACAAATCAGTCCGCTTGAACCTCCACCACCGCTACCTCCGCCATCATCAATAGGAAACTCACTGCCTGGTATATATGCTGTATCAGGTGGCTTTGCGGCATACAATAATTCAATATTTGTCATAACCATTGCAAATCCTGGATTATTAATACTGTCTCCGTAGTGATAACTGCCGTTTTCTGTTACACAAAAAACAGGCTCATATCTATTATCGGCAGATGCAATGGCAAAGCCTTGATTGTCTTCAAAATTTATTACATAAAAGAGTGTATCTGCGCTCCCATTGTTTTCATCGCTACCCGATGTTGCGCTCATAAGAGTTAATCCCGTACGAGGTTTAGTTGCTACCTGTACATCTTTTATAACCCGACGTTTACTTGCTGATAGCGTTGTAACTGTATTACCATTACCTGTGTTGTTATCAATAACATCAAGTAAGGAGATCACTTCATTTATCGCGTCATCAATTGAAATGCGATAATTAGATTTTGCCTTGACTTCTTTATTGTCGTTAATTTCATCTTTTTGCAATAAAGTATTTTCTTTTTCGCAAGATACACAAAACAGAACAAAAGCAATTAAGAATAAACCGATTTTTTTCATTTCCTACAATGTATTTAAATTATGCCACAAATCTATAAAATATTTTTTGAATGTTTATAATTTTTTAGAAAAAAAATGATTTTAATCTAAAGAATTCCTCGAGGCTTGCCTCGGGGTCAATTCGATAGAAACCAACGGTTTCTAAAGATAAAGTGTTATCTTTGTGTGTATGGAAGACGAACATATTTATAAGCGGCATAATAAGACATTGTTACTCTATCACATCGTTTTGCCCATAAAATATCGCAGAAAAGTGATTACAGATGTAATTGG
>JAIRZQ010000025.1 GCA_031267135.1 Prevotellaceae bacterium | reverse complement strand
CCAATTACATCTGTAATCACTTTTCTGCGATATTTTATGGGCAAAACGATGTGATAGAGTAACAATGTCTTATTATGCCGCTTATAAATATGTTCGTCTTCCATACACACAAAGATAACGATTTATCTTTAGAAACCAACGGTTTCTATGGAATTGACCCCGAGGCAAGCCTCGAGGAATTCTTTAGATTAAACTGATAAAACGTTCTCATAACAAACCAGTCGGATTGAGCAATATATTTTTCATCTTTAGGAACTTTTTCCGCCCAGTATAATAAATGCGCAAGAACCATTGCCTTTTCCGAAAAAGTAAATGTAGAGGCTAATCTGGATTTATCTTCCCAATCATCTGAAATTCTTATATATTCTAAAATCCGGTCAACGTACGATTTGCTCATATTTTCGGTCATTATATCCAGCACTTCCTGATGAAATACAATCTTGCCGTCACAGTTGCGATAGGCTAACATGCGAGTATAATCAGTTATATTATGATAATTATATTCAGAACTATTACCAACGGATTTATTGTAGATAGATTTGTGTTTGTCCAAAAACCATTTCAACATTTTTTTGTCTTTTACATATCCATAATACGTTATCAGCCTTTCAATAAATTCCGGTTGATTGTTTATCAGCCATATCAGGCTTGCCTGACTGCCGTTGAATATGTATTTGTTGAGATGAATTAACAGGTTTTTGTTGTCTCTTTGCGTTTTTCCCAAGTCCGGCAGGTCTTTCCAATGCTCTATTTCTACTATCATTGTTCCTCCATCGTCATCGTCAGTCTCACCATAGACCGGCTCTTTTTCCAGTTCCAACAATTCTGGAAAATATTTTTTGTAATCAAATATTGCCGGTAAATGATAAGCATAGGTAATCAGTTGATGTTCATAACTAATGTATATAGGAGCACTAACTTTCAAATAGCGGTATTCAAAGACCTCGCCATTGATGATATCCATAACAGTGCCATCTTCTTCCCTTAACGGCTCATTACAGTCGAAAACGAAAGAAATTAAAGAGTCCTGTTCAAATGGATAGACTCCGAACACATCTTTTATCTTCTGTTTCATTTCGCCTACCGCTGGTTTTTTGTAGCCGCTGTTAACCAAAATTGTGTCGGCGATTGAAAATAAGGCGTTTAAACCCATTTTTCCTCCATAAGCGGCATACTCTCCCTGCCTTAATTGAAAAGACAGCGCTTTTTTTATTCCTAAAGAATCTGTATTCATGTTTTTATTCGAATTATTATTATTACTATTATTAATTTTATTATCAGATCTGTTAGATCCGTTATTGCAGGACACTAAATTTACAGATATAAGTAATGTGACAATGACACATACTTTCCATGTCCTGCTGTTTTTACTGTTTTTATTTATGGGCTTTGTCGCGCCACTCTTGTTTTTGTGCATTTTCTTGTTCATTATTATTATTATAATCATTTAATTTTATAAATAATGCCGGATTCAGTCTGTATGTTCCGTTACTCTTCATTGTCATATTTCTTACTTCAAAATGCAGATGCGGCGCTTTGGTCTTATCTGCATTGCCTTCTACTCCGGCATACCCTATGTGGGTACCGGCTTTAACAATTCCATTTTCATCAACAATCTCCTTTTTTGTCAATTGCTGATATAAATGCGTATAGAAAAGATATATTTTATCTGTTTCTTTCAAAATAAATTCTGCTTCTTTTCCTGTATATTTTTCCATTGATATTCCTGCTTCAAACTCCTTCTCCTTTGCATACTGTAATTCATAATTTATCTTATTTTTTTGTTCTATAAGCTGTTTCGTGTCAATTATTTCAAGTATTATTGAACAGCTTCCAAAGGATACAAATTTACAGTCCAGACAGGCATAAACTTTGGTTGTTTCGGGAATAGCAAAAAGGTCAATACCTGCATGGAATCTTGTTTTATCTTTTCTCGTATTGCCAAAACAGGCGCTTTGGGGTTTTATTGACCCATAATATTCGTATTTATTGATTTGCGGATTCTCTACAGGGTCATGCCAAACGCCATCGCCATTATTTCCCTCTTTTCTCTCCAGCGGTTCGCCTATTACTACGGGTGCGGTATTGCTAAGGCTGCGGTTCAGCAGGGTTTCTTTTGCTACTTTCAACTGTAAAAAATAATTACGGTGTTTTTTCAGTTTTTCCTCGTTTGCTTTGTCGGCTTCACCTGCGCCTGCGCTGTCGTCTTTTAATTCAATTATATTACTGTCATTCCTGCGGTTTATTCCGTACTCTTCGGGATAAGTGTAAACAGGTTTTTTTTCATATTCCTTATCTTTTTTGTTTTTACGGTACAACTCAAAGTAGAAAATGCGCGGAAGAAAATCGTTTCCTGCAATTTCCGCATGTTTTTCCTTATCGAAAGCTTCGGTATCAATCTTCATGCTTATAATTCCTTCGGCGTCGTCGGGAGTTTGCGGCTCTTTGTCAACACAAACCGTATCTTCGCCTTTGAGGTTTTCAATCAGCGAAACGGCATATTCGTAATCGTCCGTTTTTTCTGCATCCTTTTTGTTCGGCATCACATAAATGCGCGCCTGCGCAGGTTCGCCGTACTTTACAATACGCTTTAGCGCTTCTTCGCCGCCGCCGTCGGCAAAAAATCCCGAATATGCAGTTTGCGCCACTACGTCCAAAGTGCGCCCCGCATCGCCCGACACTTCGGGAAAAACCTGCCCGCCTAAGCCGTGCTTTGCATCATAATCGCGCTGATTTTTACATATAATCGGCATCTGCTCAACAGTGAAAAACAGCCGTACATTTTTTCCGATTTTCAAAGCCGTAACCTTTTCGGCTATTT
>JAIRZQ010000197.1 GCA_031267135.1 Prevotellaceae bacterium | reverse complement strand
TTGGAAACCAGTCGTAAAGATACGAATTTTCAAGGTCATTTCCAAATAAAAGAAAGCATATTTTGTTGATATTCAAATAATTCTAAGTGTACATCAAATTTTTGTCATGTACTAAGCGGATTTATATAATTTCCTTGATTGTCTTATATACTGTAATACAAATAGTTACATTCAATTAACCTTTTTTAACTAAATAATATTTACTACTTTGTTATGCATAGTAATTAAAAAATACTTATCTTTGCAGCAAAATTAATATAAAACACTGTAAAAATGGAAAAAGTAATTTCTGTAAATGTTGGCGGTATTTGCTTTACAATAGAGATAGAAGCATACGAAATACTTAAAGACTATTTGGATGATTTTGAAAAGAGTCTCGAAAAAGGCGATGCCAGAGAAATAATGGAAGACGTGGAAATGCGAATAGCCGAAATATTCCAGGAAACAATAAAAACGACCGAAAGGGTTGTCAATGAAAATCTGGTAAACAAGGCAATTTCCATTCTCGGAAAACCCGATGCTCAAAGCGGCAGGCAGCAGGCTGATAATTCATTCTCAAGTGCAATGAATAAGGTTGAAGATAAATTCAGCAGTTTCCGGCGGAAACATCAGCGCTTTTACCGCGATCCCGATGGTAAAAAAATGGCCGGCATCTGTTCGGGAATTGCCGAATATTTTGATATTGATGTAACAATCGTGCGATTTATTGCCTTGATACTCGTATTCACAGGATTTGCAATAATATTATACATTATTTTGTGGATTGTAACGCCGGAAGCATTATCATCGGTTCAGAAGCTTGAATTGCGCGGCTTGCCGATTACATCCGAAAACATAAAAAAATACCCTGCGAAAGAAACAAGCAGGCGAAAATAAAAAACTAAAAGGAAAAACATGAAAGTAATTGACAACAACATAGTAATAAATTCCGATAATATAAAATCGCAAATGCGTAAAGGCATTTTGGAATACTGTATTTTGAGCATACTGGCTCAAAACGATGAAGCGTATGCTTCAACAATAATTTCGGAATTGAAGGATGCCGAGATGATTATTGTAGAAGGAACTTTGTATCCGCTTCTTACGAGGCAAAAAAATCAGGGACTGCTGAAATACCGATGGGAAGAATCAAAACAGGGACCGCCTCGAAAATATTATTCACTCACCGAAAAAGGAAAACTGACATTGAAAGAACTTGATAATGTATGGAACGGACTTGTTGAAACAATCAAAAAAATAAAAACAGATAAAGATTACTTTAATAATGTAAAAATACATTGCGACAGCATATAAGTATAAAACAAAAAATAATATTTAAAAATGAAAACAACGGTACAAATAAGCATGAACGGCATTGCGTTCAATCTTGATGAAAACGCATATCAGCAGCTGAAATCTTATATAAGTGAATTGCAGTCGCATTTTATCGATGATGCAGAAATTATCGAGGATATTGAAGCCCGCATCGCCGATTTGCTTTCGCTGCGTATAAAATCGGCAGATCAGGCTGTAAGTATGAAAGATATTAATGAAATTATCGACATCATGGGAAAACCCAATGATATTGACGATGATGCAAATTCGTCAGATAAGTTCAAAAAACATTTTGAAAATGTAAATAATCAGGTGAAAAAGCGCTTGTATCGCGATACCGACAATAAAGTTATAGCCGGCGTTTGCAGCGGAATAGGACACTATTTAAATTTGGATGCAACATGGATTCGCGTAGTATTTATCGTTTTTATGCTAATATCATTAAAGTTTGATGGATTGCATTTTGGGATTTCAAACAGGTTTTTTGCCGGGATGCCTTTTATAATGTTTGTTTATATTGTTTTGTGGATTGTAATGCCGCGCACAAAAACGCCTCGCCAAAATCTTGAAATGCACGGTTATACATCTGTCCGGCAGACAGGTAACGGCTTAGGTTCGCACAAAAACGGATTTGGAAATTTTATTACAAAGTTTTTCAGATTAATAATACAGATATGCGTGGGAATAAGCATGTCGATAATCGGGGTAATCGGCAGCTTGCTGCTGATTACCGGAATTGCGGGCTTTTTCGGCGGCTCGCTGTTTGGTGGCACAAATATGATTTCGCTGATTGATTATGTTTATATCGGCGATGTTAATACGTGGATTGTGAAATTAGTCATAGCAATTTTGATTTTTATTCCTGTTTGCACATTGATTTATTTATCAATAAAAGTACTAATGGGTTTAAAAATCAAAGACAAGCCGGCAATGATTATCTTGACTGTCGTTTGGATAATTGCAGCCGTATTTGCCTGCGGAAGCGCAGTGTCAACGGCAAAAATTTATCGATATAATGCAACCGTGCGCGAAGTCGGGAAAGATGTGAATTTTGGAAATATTAAAACTTTAAATATTAAAATCCCCGACAACATCAGACCCTGTGAAATCGCTTTCTTAAATTGGGATAATTCACTTTTATATCAAAATCCGACAAGCAAATCATTATTTATTTGTCCTGATGTTCATATAGTTCGTGTCGACAGTATTCCCGAAAATTATATTGAAGTTGTAAAGTCGGCAAACGCATCAACCCGTTCCGAGGCGAAGTCGAAAGCGCAAACTGTTTCGGGCGGATACGTAATGAGCGATTCTGCCACGATAATGCTTGAGCCTGTAGAATTTAACAAATACAGCAAATGGTCGTCAGAAATGATAGATATTTTTATATATCTTCCGGATTCGGTTATCGTTAATATGCATTGAATTGATAAATAAATTCATTTAAGCTTTTAAATTACGCATACAAAAATTTGCCTTAGTAAAAAAATACAGATGATGCAAAAGTATTTGCCTTTTACAGCGGACATTTGGTTTTCATGTTTGAAAAACATGAAAAAATATGTAATTTTGCATATTTAAAAATGATAGCAAAATGAATAAAGCGCAATATAAATCGAATTTCAAAAATGCCCTGTCTGCTTTTGCCGAAAAATTGCAACAACACGTTTCAACCGAAAATGGCGAGTGGTCGGTTAAAGGTTTCATTGATGTTTACAAGAATATTTATACCATTTCGTCTGATACGAAAATTATTTCAAAAATTCTTGAAATTCATATTTTCCCGCAGATTATTCAATTTGCAGAACAAATCGGCTACAATATTATTTTGGCAGAACAACAGAATTATTATCCTGACTTGACTTTTGTAAATAAGCAAGACGAAAGCGTAAAATTTGCAGTTGATTTAAAAACTACTTACCGAAAGCAAAATGGAATAGCAAGTTTTACATTGGGCAGTCACGGCTTATATTTTAAAGAACGCGACAAACAAAAGAATATTCAATTTCCTTATAATCAATATTCAGGTCATTACTGTTTAGGGATAATATATACCCGCAACGAAACTTCGGAAAAAGAAATCGTCAATATAAACAAATTAAAATCAATTATTTCTGTTATACGGGATTTTGATTTTTTCGTTGCTGAAAAGTGGAAAATCGCAAGCGACAAACAAGGATCCGGCAATACGGCAAATATCGGTTGTATGCTTAATTTAGAAGATTTGAAAAATGAAAACGGCATTTTTAGCAAACTTGGCGAGAAATGGTTTGACGAATATTGGGTAAACTACGGTTCGGCAACAATGCTTAAAAATGGTCAAACCGTAAAAATTACCGGCATAAGCGATTTTTTGAAATTTAAAGGCAGAACTGACTTGTTGAATAAAATTGCAAAAAAGAACTGATATGAAAGTAAAAGTACCGCCAATAAAAAGCCAAGGAATTAAAACAAAACTTGTGCCTTGGATTAAGGAAGTTGCCCCGAAAGTTAGCGGACGATGGATTGAACCTTTTTTGGGAACAGGCGTTGTGGCTTTCAATTCCGGTTACAAAAAAGCCATTTTGAATGACACCAACCCGCATATTATCAACTTTTATAAATCAATCCAAAATCAAAAAATTACGCCTGCTTCAATGAAAAATTACCTTCAGGAAGAAGGCGAAAAATTAAGAATGGCAGACAACAACGGTTATAATCATTATTTGACTGTTCGCGCTCGTTTTAACAGTGGCGAATATTCTCCCTATGATTTTATTTTTCTCTCTCGTGCGGGTTTCAATGGAATGATGCGTTTTGGCAGTAAAGGCAATTGGAATATACCATTCTGCAAAAAACCCGACCGTTTTGCACAGGCGTATATTACCAAAATAGTAAATCAATTAATTTCAGTTTCTCAGGTAGTGCAACCCGAACCCGAATGGCAGTTTTATAATAAAACTTTTTTGGAAATAATACCTTTGGCAACCGAAAACGATATAATTTACTGCGACCCGCCGTATTACGGTCGCCACGTTGATTATTATAACGGATGGACAGAAAAAGACGAGGAAAATTTATTCCATTTGTTGAGCGAAACCAAAGCAAAATTTATCCTTTCTACTTGGCATCACAACGATTGGCGCGAAAATGAAATGATTAAGAAATATTGGAATAAATTCAATATTCTTACAAAAGACCATTTTTATCATAACGGCGCAAATTTGGAAAACCGCAGAGAAATGGTTGAAGCCCTTGTTTGTAATTTTGATGTAAATGGTTTTGAACAGCATAATCACGGTGTTAAAGCAAAGCAGCAGATGAGGCAGTTGGAGCTTATGTTGAATGTTATGTAAGTCCACAGGTATTGTTCATGTTGTGCACTCATATTCATCCGCTTGCTGCCTTTTCTATTCTTAATTCAGATTAAAATCATTTTCCGAAGATGTCTAATTTTCATACTGAAAAATATTCAATATTAAACTGCTGATTTTTCATTACGCTTTGTTTTTGAACTTTTATTTGTACTTTTGCACTTCAAAACAGTTTTGTTTATTAAATATTATATTTGGAAATGACACAGGACGATTTATTTAAAAAACTTATTGCACATTCAAAGGAATACGGTTTTATTTTTCAGTCAAGCGAAATTTATGATGGCTTGAGCGCCGTGTATGACTACGGACAGCTGGGCGCAGAATTGAAAAACAACATCAAGAGATATTGGTGGGAAGCAATGGTCAGGCTCAACGATAACATTGCAGGCATAGATTCTGCAATTTTCATGCATCCTCGCATTTGGGAAGCATCGGGTCATGTCGGAGCATTTAATGATCCGCTGATTGACAATAAGGATTCAAAAAAACGATACAGAGCCGATGTTCTGCTTGAAGACCACATTGCAAAAATCGAAGAAAAAATTGAAAAGGAAATTGAAAAAGGCAGAAAAAAGTTTACGGATAATTTTGATGAAGCAAAATTTAAGGAAACAAATCCCAACATCATAAGAAGTCAAAATAAAATCGACGATATTAAGCATCGCATGAATGAAGCGCTGAACAGCAACGACCTGGATGCTCTCAAACAGCTGATACTTGACTGCGAAATTGCCTGTCCGGTATCAGGCACGCGCAACTGGACGGATGTTCGTCAGTTCAATTTGATGTTTTCGCTGCAAATGGGTTCAACAGCCGAAGGAGCAAATACAATTTATCTGCGTCCCGAAACGGCGCAGGGTATTTTTGTAAATTTTCTGAATGTTCAAAAAACAGGACGAATGAAAATTCCTTTCGGAATAGCGCAAATAGGAAAGGCTTTTCGCAATGAAATAGTTGCACGTCAGTTTATATTTCGCATGAGGGAGTTCGAGCAAATGGAAATGCAGTTTTTTGTGCGCCCGGGCGAAGAACTCAAATGGTTTGAGCAGTGGAAAAAAAACCGTATGCTCTGGCATAAATCGCTTGGCTTGGGCGATGACAAATACAGGTTTCACGACCACGAAAAACTTGCACATTATGCCAATGCCGCAACCGATATAGAATTTAATTTCCCGTTCGGGTTCAAGGAAGTTGAGGGAATACATTCGCGTACGGATTTTGACCTTGGAAATCATCAGAAATATTCAGGAAAAAAACTTCAATATTTCGATTCGGAAACGGGTGAAAGCTATGTGCCTTATGTAGTGGAAACATCTATTGGAGTTGACCGCATGATACTTTTAATTCTGTCGGCTGCATATCACGAAGAGCTGTTGCCTGATGGCGAACAGCGCGTTGTACTTCATATTCCGCCTGCACTTGCGCCTGTGAAGTTAGCCGTGTTGCCTTTGCTGAAAAAAGATGGGCTGCCCGAAAAGGCGCGTGAGATATTGAACCTGTTAAAGTGCGATTTTTATTGCCAGTACGATGAAAAAGATTCCATCGGGAAGCGGTATCGCCGTCAGGATGCAATAGGAACGCCATTTTGCATAACCATCGACCATCAAACATTGGAAGATAATACCGTAACGGTTAGACATCGCGATACAATGGAACAGCAGCGTGCCGAAATATCAAAACTGCATGAAATAATCAGCGAACAAACAAGTTTCAAAAAAATTTTCGAGAAGCTGCTAATGTAAAATATTCATCATTTTTTAAATTTAAAGATTTAACAATTTAAAGATTGCCGTTCCGGCTGAGGCTGCCTCAAAAGTCCGTCATTGCGGGGTCAAGCCCGCAATCTTGTGTTGCATTGGGAGATTCCGGCTTTCGCCTGAATGACGGTTCAGTAGAAATACATCTGTACTTTGGCAGAGTACACATAGATTCTTTAAAAGTACAGATGTACTTTGGCAGAGTACATATGGATTCCTTAAAAGTACAGATGTACTTTGACAGAGTACACATGGATTCCTTAAAAGTACAGATGTACTTTTGCGAAGTATGCATGGATTATTTAGTCATTCCTTAAAAAGTATATTTTGCAAAGAAAAAAGATAATAAAGATGTTTTTTCTGTTAATTTGTCTTGACACAAATTAACCAACCGAAGCGTAAGCGAAGCTCGCGAACACCAAATAAAA
>JAIRZQ010000095.1 GCA_031267135.1 Prevotellaceae bacterium | reverse complement strand
TACGGGGCGGTGGTTTACGAAACTGTTACCGTTGAAGACCGGGAGCGGGGCTGGGATGGAAGAAACAGCAGGAAGCAGAATGTAGAACCGGGAGTGTATTTTTATATCCTTTACAATTCCAGTGGCAAGCCGCGAATAAAAAGCAGCGTGGAAGTGCTGAAAAGGTAAAGAAAATGATTTGAAAATTTAAAGATTTAATGATTATCAGCGAATAATGAAGAATGAATTGAAAATATCTGGCTTTGCAATTATAAAAATATTGTTGATTCTTTCCGGCGAAACCTTTCGCCGGAGCGTTTTAGACCTTTTTCTTATCGGCGAAAGGCTACGCCGGAATGTTTTAGACCTTTTTCTTATCGGCGTAAGGATATGCCGGAGTGTTTTAGACCTTTTTCTTATCGGCGTAAGGATATGCCGAAGTGTTTTATACCTTTTTCATACCGGCATAAGAATATGCCGGAGTGTTTTAGGTCTTTTTCTTATCGGCATAAGGATATGCCGGAGTGTTTTAGACCTTTTTCTTATCGGCGTAAATAAAAGACTTGTATTTTATAAAATATAAAATATTGAATATAATTTACTGACTCATGTTACGCAGAACCGTCAAAGTTGCATTGCCTGAAAGGCAACATGTTCATAACCGCAGGTCGTTGACCTGCGGAAAAGGCTCATCTCGACTGTCGCTGCCTGTAAGGCAGAACAGATGGAACGTAAGAAATTCCTTCTTTACAGGCAGTATGACCTTGCTATTTCACTGCTGCAGGTTTACAGCCTGCGATTATGAAAATTACATCCTTTCAGGACGGCAAAACCTAACCGGTTTCAAAAACCTGTTAGGTTTACGATGACTGCGAGACGACAAATATTTAAATTTTAAATTAAAAAATGATAAATATAAAAGCAGTTAATAGAAATATTTTAAGCATATTGTTATGCATGATATTGTTTTTCTCTTTTGCCGGAAAGCTTTGCGCACAGGGTATCTCAACGCAGGGTACAGACTTTTGGCTGTCATTTGGCAAAAACAGTTCACATTCGTATATTAATGTTGATTTACAGGTAAGAATAGTAACAAGCGATGCCGCAACAGTTAAATTAACCTATACTTTTGATAATACGGAAATAAATGTAAATATTTCCGCAGGAAGCGTTTATACCTACTCATTTACCGAAACGGAAAGGTTAAAACTTTATTCGGATGCTACAGGTACAACAGGCAAATCGCTGCACATAGAATCTGATGTTCCTGTTTCTGTGTATGCTTTAAATCAGCACAGCGCTTCGGCAGATGCTACAAATGTATTGCCTGTCGGTGCTTTAGGAACAGACTATTATCATATTTCATATAGAAGTTTACCTTATCAATATAATGGATATATTGTAATTGCAACAGAAAACAATACCGGAATTTATGAAGATGGCATACTGCAGGATATTTTGCAAAAGGGACAGGTTTATTCTTCTTTTGAGCGTATAGTGGGAGTTGGATTGGATTTGACCGGACAACACATAACGTCTAATAAGCCGATAGCGTATTTTGTTACAACGTCAAGCGTCCAGATTCCCCTGTCTACAGGTGCAGCCGACTGTTTTTATGAGCAATTGGTTCCTGTAAATAAATGGGGAAATAATTTTCTGGTTCCTGTCACGCATCGAGGCGTAGAACGCATAAGAATTATTGCATCTCAGGATGGAACTGTCATAACACAGACAGGCGGGGTAATTAAAACAGATAACGGAGGATACAGCCAAAATTCATTAAATCTCAACAGGGGACAGTTTGTAGAACTGGAAGCAAGCCTTACCGGTTGCGGATGTTATATATCATCCAACAAGCCTGTCGGCGTTTGTACATATTTAACGGGAAAGGATTATCTTCCATTATTGACTGTTAATACAGGCGACCCTGCAATAGCCTGGGTTCCGCCGGTTGAACAGTCGATTAACGGAACGCTTATTGCTCCTTTCGTTCCCGATGGACAGACATATATGGATGAGCATTATGCCTTAATAGTAACTCCGACGGCAAGCAAAAATCTAACAACCGTGGCAACAGGAACAAACCCTGCAACGGCATTAACGGGTGGAAGCTGGTGTGATAATGCCGCTTCGGGTCTGTCGTTTTATTCGCTACCTCTCGTCAATCTTTCGGATGCCTATTATATTTCAAATCCTCACGGATTAACAGTAATGGGATATGGTATCGGTTTTGCGGAGTCGTATTATTATCTTGCAGGCGCTGCCATGCGCAATTTGGATGCTGCATTTTACGTAAACGACATTCACTATCAGGATTTGGATGGAGTGTTTTTTTGCGATACTGTTGTTGATTTCAGGGCGCTTTTGCAATATGCTCTTACTTCCGCGTCCGGTTATTTGAGATGGTACATTGATGGCACAGAGCAAACCGCAGTAACCAATACTTTGGAATGGACGCGTTCGTTACCGACAGGCGTTCATACTGTTGATATTAAAGTTGTGAGTATGGATAATGATACGATTACGCTTTCGGCAACATTCGGCGTTGCTTTGCCGTATTACGACACAATAACCGCAACAATATGCCTGGGCGAGTATTATGTTGATGATAATTTTGATACAATACAACCAACGCAGGCAGGGTTTACTCAATATGACACTGCCTATGCATCATCAACAGGCTGCGACAGCATTTTTACATTAAATTTAACTGTGGAAAACTGTATTGATTCATGCATATATAATCCAATTTCACTTTCCTATTCGGCTTGTCCCGATGTAGCAATAACTATGGGATTTACTGCGGTGTCAGGAATACAGTATTACTGGTACGATGCGCAAATAGGCGGAAATATAGTTGCTGGCGGAAACAATTCGCTTACACTTACCGTTATTAAAGGCAGCGCCGCGGATATAGGCATTTGGTGGGTAGAAGCACAACAGGGACCAAATGTTTTTCCTCGTTACAGAGTTGAATTATTAGACGGTATTTGCGGCGAACCCAATCCAACAGGCTGTTCGGTGGAAGGAACTGTTTTGTTTAGAGAAAATTTTGATTCTTACGGTGATGGCTTGAATCCGACTTCACCGCGTTTAAGTACGGTTTCTCTACCTGCTGGACGCACTACATATAATTTTACTTCAACAGGCGACCCAAGTGATGGCTGGTATGCTTTGGCAAAGTATAATGATAATTACAATACAGGCGATCCTTATTGGTGGTCTATTGGCGATGATTACAATTTGCCAAATGATAATTCTATTGGTCGTTTTATGCTGGTTAACGCCGATTATACCCCTAAAATATTTTATCAACAGGAAATTCAAGATTTATGCGCAGGATATAAACTGTATTTTTCTGCAATGATTGCAAACTGTCATTTAACTCCATATTCAGGTTTAACCCCCGAATTAAACTTTTCATTGCTAAATCCTTTATCAAACGAAGTAATAGCAACCTTTTATACAGGAGATATTCCCAATGCTATTCAAATGTCCGACTGGAGACAATGGGGCTTTGTATTTGAAATACCTCAAAATCTAAATTCAGTATTATTGCAAATAAAAAATAACCAAAATGGAGGCGGAGGCAATGATTTAGGTTTAGACAATATCGAAATTCGTCTTTGCGTCCCGTCTGTAATTATTACATCTGTTCATGATTCTATTTGCGAAAATGCAAGTATAAGCATACCCGCCAAATTTACCAATGACGGTACATTTACGGAGCCGTTGGAATATCAGTGGTTTTACAGCACTACAGGTAATTTGCTTGACCAAACAAGTTGGACTGCCGTTTCAGGAAATACAACAGACACATTGATAATTGATAATTTTTCTACTGCTAATGAGGGCTATTATCGCTTGGCGGTAGCAGGATCAGGCAGTATGAATTTAGAAAATTGCAGAGCAATGAGCGAACCGTTTTACTTGGCAATGAAGAATTGCATAGCATCTTGTGATACCATAATACAATATATAAATGATACTGTTTGCATGGGCGAAACATACACAAATAACGGTTTTTCTTTGCCTGTACAAACCATTGTCGGAACATGGCATTTTACGGATACGCTTATAACGGCACAGGGCTGCGACAGCATAGTAAGGCTGGAACTGACGGTTTTACCTGTTTATGACAGAACCATAACAGCATCAATATGCTTGGGTGATACGTACATCGATGATAATTTTAGTTTAACGCCGCCGGTTGCAGGCATAATAAAAGATTCTATTAATATACCGACAGTAATCGGCGGTTGCGACAGCATAATAAGATTACATTTGACAGTCAATCCTTCATATTATGATACTGTCATTGCCAAAGTTTGTATTAACGAATATTACAGTGACCATGGATTTAATATTGCTGCCGTTCAAACCGGCGTATTCACGTATAAACACGAATTTAAAACCAATAAAAATTGCGACAGTATTACAGTATTGCAATTGACAGTAAATCCGAGTTATGATGAATATGTAACGGCAATAATCTACGAAGATGAATTTTACAGGATAGGGAATTACCGGTACAATACACCGGGATTGCATATTTCCAATTTGCAAACTGCAGAAAATTGCGACAGCATTGTAAATCTGCATCTGGATGTAATCTATTATCCGCCCGAAATAACGGCATTTTCACCTTTTAACAAGGATGGTATAAATGATTTTTTGTATCCCGGATTTAGAGTTCAAATTTTCAACAGATACGGAGCGCTTATCTACGAAACCAAAACTGTGGAAGAAATGGAATTAGGCTGGGATGGAAAGAACAGCAGAGGACATAATGTAGAACCGGGATTATATTTTTACATTTTATATAATTCAAACGGCAAGCCGAGATTAAAAAGTAGCGTGGAAGCGCTGAAAAGATAATTTGTTTGCAAGTATGCT
>JAIRZQ010000084.1 GCA_031267135.1 Prevotellaceae bacterium | reverse complement strand
CCGTCGGAAGACTCGCCTTTCAGGGCGAATTTTTCATTTAATTTATCTATTAAATGCCCGGTTCCGTTTATGTCCAAATACTTTTTCGCCATAACGATTATGTCAATGCGTCTATTTCATCGTCTGTGATTTCTACCAAATCGCTGTCCTGCAGGTATCCCGACAGGTCAACCGACGTGTTGCCTATTTTTTCAAACGCCCCGCTCACAAGCATGTATTCGTCATAACTGTCGCCCGACCCGCCGCTGCTCGGCACAAAGTAAATCGTGTTTGCCTGAGCCGAACCCACTGCCGGAAGGCTCGATACTATTGTTATTTTAACGGCATTCAGCGCTGCTACTGCCGCTGCTATGTCTGCCGATGTTGCCGCTCCTATTGCCGCAGGAGTAACGTTAATCGACTTTGCCGCACTTCCGTTGAATGTGAACATGTTGGTGCCTTCGGTTGTTCCGCTGTTCAATTTCACCGTCAAGCTCGATGCTACCGAATTTGCCGCGCCGCCCGCGCTGCTGCTGCCTGCGTAGTTGTGTGTATGTGATGCCGCAGCCGCTCCTACATCCGATGCCGACAGCGTAATATCGGCGCTCAGCGCCTTGTTGTTTACCTTTCTCGTTGTCGGTACGTAGCCCGCCACGAGAGTCTTGATTTTTGTGTAAAACGTCTGCAACCCCGTCAGACCTAAAACTTTTTTTGTTGCCATTTTGTTCGTCTTTTATTGTTTGTTTTAATTATTTGTTATAGCATTTATTTCAGCTACAGTAATCTCAACTATACTGTCAAATGCCTCGTTAATTGTCTCGTTCAGCAGTTCAACGATATTTGCATGTGCGCCGATGTCGGCATTATGTTCGGCAATAGCCATGCTCGTAATGTCGGAACTTGATACGTAAGGCATAATCAGTTCCATGCTTATTTCCGCGCTTGCCATATCGCTTTCGCCATCCCACAGCTCAATATCCTGAATGTTTACAACCACAAGGTTCATTTCGCTGTCGGGCATAATGTCGTTCGGTATGTTCAGTTTCCATTCGCACTCCAACAATCCTTTGCCCAGATTGTGACTGTTGAATATTACCAGCAAATCCGTATCGTTTACGACTTTGTATACCGAACTTTCCCTGTCTCTGTCAACATCAACAGCGTATGTATTCCAGCTGCCCGCCGTTTTGAAAGTCAATATAAAATTATAATCGGGTATGTTAATTATCTCGCCGCTCAAGTTCCTAAAGCGCACAAGCAATAAAAAATCCGACCTGTAATTAACTTTCATCATTACTGTCCGAGTATTATACCGCCTAAAATTGAGGTATGTTTTTGCTCGTTTTTAATTTTCTTATATTCGGGAAAATCCCTTATATGTTCCTCAACATAACGCACGGCAATATTCAAATGCTGATTTCCATCGTCGAGAGCCTGCGCTCTCAATATCTCACGCTGCTTATCCGTTGCGGCATCCGAAAATTGCGTATATGCCGTTTGTGCGCCGTTGTTTCCTATCTTTACCGACAAGTCGGGTATCACACTGTATTTAACGAAATACGCAAGCGCGGGCTTGATAAATTCATTGCAAAATACCGCATGCCTGCCCTCAAGCATGGCAAAATAAACGCCATTGAGAACAGGTCGTATAAACTTGTCTTCCGCCGCGCGTATTTTTGTTTCCAAAATCGCTTCATCGTCAATATGGTCGTATTGAGTAAATGCAAGTTCCAATACCTCGTTGGCTTCAATCAGACATTTCATTTTGTTTCTGCTTTACTTTTACTTAAATCGGCTAAATATTTTTTTTGCTCTTCGTCGTTTTCATCGTATGGCAGTCCATCGGCTTTACGCGCTTCCCATATCATCATGTATGCAGGCTTAACCGTAATCGGCGGTTTATTTATAAATGACAACGTACTGCAATCAATGTTCATTATATCCCGTATCGCCATGACCACGGGATTAAGTATTTCCGACTGTTGCCGCAATATCACGGTATTTAACGCAACTTCGTATTCGTGCAATATCCGTTCGGGACTGAATCCTGTCGAATAGTCCAATCCGCTTAATGCTCTAAACCACGAATGCGCTACGACAATATCCGAAGTTGCCTGTTCGTGCAGGTATTTCCAATCGCCCTCGTTGTTGCTTTGCACAGGGGTAAATGTCGAGCCTTTGCCATCAATGCCGTTTGATAACAAGAACAAAACCTTTCCGGGCTTGCCTGCAAATTCTTTTTCCGCCTGTTTTTTTAATTCCTTTGCGTCTTCCTCTGTTTTGCAACTTGCATCGACCACGAGAACGCCCGACATTTGAAACGAATTGTCAAGACGCGATATGTTCCACCTGTCGGTCTTGTATGCTATTTCCGAAACGCCAAGCCCTGCTATATACGACGGAACGCCGTAATGTTGAAACATCGGCTCGTACCTGCTGAAATGAATTACCGAACGCATGTATTTGTCTCGCTCTTCAAACATGGGATACAGGGGCAGCTGTTTGGCTTTGTTTTCTATGAAATGAAACCAGTCGGAACATAACCATGCGTGCCGGTTGTCGGCATGTAAGCGAACTTTTGTTGCATCCTGATGAAATATAGATATAAATGATTTCTTTTTGTCGGTAACGATTTCAAGAAATCCATTGCCAAACATATTAATATCGAACGCAAGTTTATTTATTACGCTGTGCAAACTTTCGTTTTCACTGTTCGCATATTTAATTAACGCTTCAAGTTCCGCATTTTTTTCGTCGTACGAAAATCCTTTGCCCGAAATATAATCGGTTTTATCATTAATCACACGGCGATGCGTGGCAGAACTGCGAGCCATCAAAGCGAGCGCATAAGGGAAAATATTATCGCTTCCCCAGTTCCAGAATATTTTATTTCCCATATCTCGCGAACCGATACCCACAAACGGATTAATAGGCTCGTTTGATAGCAGAAATACATTACTCTGTCGCGGCGTTGCCGGCTGTGTTTTCCTGCTTTTCGTCATCAATTTCCACGTATTTGCATTTGATAACTTCGTACAAATATCTCAAGTCCTTTTGCGTGCATTTTGACAGGTCGAAGCGCCCGCCGCCATCACGCTTTTCGAGCGGCGGAACGGTTATAATATCCGATTTTTCGTATCCGCTTTTTACTTTGTATTTTTTTGCCATGTCATTATCTGTTTTTAAAAAGGGGGTATAGTTTTTTTATACCCCCAAAAAATGGTTAATCATCTATGAAAAAATTAGAATAAGGCGTCAAAATCGCCAATGTAATAGCGTGATTTTTCAGCCGAAATGCAGGTTAATGTTATTTCTTCGCCTTGAGCATCGCTCGGCGCTTTGCCTGTAGTGCCTGTGGTAGCAGAAAGTTTTAAGGGACGTTCCTTTTTCTCTTCTTCGGTGTAGCCGATAAGCATAACTTTCTGTCCTGGTCGTTTTATAACCGCTATCAGTCCGCAGGTAGAAGCATCGGCTATCTCGCTCACAGCCGCGCGACTGTCATTGCTCATTACGTCAAGTTTGAAAATCAAATTTTTGGTAAATGAAATAATGTTGTTTTCGGCTGCCGCGTTTTCCTGAAACTCGGCTTCGTTTTCCTGAAATTGATATTTTTTAAACTTTTTGCCTGTAGCAAGCTCTATTGTGTTATAATTATCGCTCGGCGTTTCATCAAGAGTCGCCGAATCGAAATCAGCGACTTCAATTAATCCTATCTGGATAATTCCCGACGTAACTTTTTGACATATTTTTTGAAATCCTGTAAGTGCCATATTAATACTTTTTAAAAATTTATAATCAAGTTTCACTTCCACCTGTAGGCGCTTCGGGCAGTGGAATTTCTTTTGCAAAAACTATCAGTTCGGGCAGCAGATAATCGGCTCCCGCCATGAATATTGTACGCTGACGGTTTTCCATTTCGTCAGGATTGTACCACATGCGCGCTTCCATTCCCGGATAATAGTTGGTGTTAAGGGCTAACGCAACATTGCGCTTATCGGTCAGGAATGCAAATGACGATACAGGGTAACTGTTGAGCTTCATCCACTCCGTAACGCCTAAATCAATAATGCGTATCCCGTGCCATGTCAGTCCGTTTTGTCCGTTTTTAAGCGCGGCAAAAGCGGTTTCGAGAAATGTTCCTTCAAGCGCTTTTTCGTAGTTTTCGTAAATATCGGAAGTTACGTAAAAAGCAAGGCTGTTCTGTCCTTTCATTGCCTTTAATACGGCAGGTGCAGCTTCCCACATTGTACTGAACAGGGATATTGCCGCATCGGGATCGCTTGACACCGGATAATACTCAACCTGTGTTGGAGTATCAGCGCCGCCTGCGGTGGTGTCTGCGATTATCCGTGTCAAAAAGCCTGTAAAGGAATTATAGGCGGGAGTTGTGGCGTATTTTGAGAAATCCCCGAAAATTGAAGTAATACGCAAGTCTTCCAGCAATGCATGTTGAAAAAGCTGTATTTCCGCTTTTTCCAAATCAGTACCCGAAAGGCTGTCGAGGTTTACATCGCTGCGATTTGTGATAAGTTCATAAATCATGCCAAAGTAATCTTCGGCGCTATATGACATTTCCGCTTTTACTTTGTTCAAAGCAATAGTTTTCTGATACTTATTTGCAAGCGAACCGCCCTGCCATCCTTTTTGATACTTTTTAAGCACATCGCCCGAACGTCCCCAATAATTGAGCGTTACAGGCACAGGCGTGTTGTACATAATACGGAAGCCTAACGCCTGCATGTCTGCTCCCGTAGCCAACGGACGAAAGAATATTGTGTCTAATTCTTTGCCCGTGTAAGATTTTGGATTAGAGATAATTTTACTCATCTTATTTACTCATTAAAGTTTTTCACATCTTCGTTGTACGCTTTTTGATTGCCGGTCAAAGGTTTATTGCCGCCATGAGCAGGGTCTTCGATTTGTTCCGTTTCGGTTTTGCCTGCTTTTGCTTTTGCCAAATCACTTTCGAGGCTTTGAACTTTTGCATTCAAGTTGTCGATTGTCGTTTTGTTGTCATCCACTACCTTTTTGAGGTCGGTAATTTCGGTTGTCCTGCTCGTGTTTTGAGCTTCCAGCTCCGTATACTTGTCATTCAATTTTTGCAAATCGTCTGCTGTAAATTCCATTTCATCGTCGACTTTTTTGCCGAACAGATTTTGTATGAATTGCCAGCCGTTCCGGATTTTAATTTTCATTTCGTTTTGGATTTTAATGTTTATAATTTTATCATTTGGAATTTCAGGTAATTTATTGCTTCTCAAATCTTTTAACGACAGATTATAGATTGCAGGAGCGTTAAATATTTCATCTACCAGTCCGTATTCTTTTGCTTCGTCAGGCGACAGCCATTTGCCGTTGCCGTTATTTTCGTTCATAAGACTTTCAAATTCGGATATGTCCCTGCCGCTCTTTTTGGCGTAAATACCGGCGATTGTGTCATCTGACTTTTCAATGATGTTTTTTGCCGCCTCAATATCGTTTACGTTGCCCCATGCCAATGTCGATGCTCTGTGAATTAAATATAAGGAATTGTCGGAAATGCAGCGTTTGCCGTCGCTTGCAGCCTGTGCTATTATGGTAGCCGCGCTTGCCGTGTATCCGTAGCATTTTGTCGTTACCGTAGCATTAAGTTCAACGAGCGCATCGTGTATCAGCAAGGCATCGTTAAGATTGCCGCCAATGGAGCGAATATTAACGACAACATCGGAAGCCTTGATGCTTTTAATATCATTGACCGCCTTTGTAAACCTGTCGTAAGTAGATGTTTTGTCGTCGGGATTGTCGAACTGCCACCATTCGGGGACGCCTATAATTCCGTCAATGTTTATTTCTGCGCTTTTTGCCTCGTTTTTTACCGTTATTTGATTTAATTTGCTGCTCATGCCTGTTTTATTTGACGACACAAAAATATCGTAAAAAAAAGCGCTTTATTCGTATGTTTTTTGCAAAAAAAAAGCCCGCAAATTAATATTTGCGGGCTGAATGCTCTTGCGTTTTGTTTGTCAAACTAAAAGGATAAGGCGGATAATTCTCTGCCCAAATCATGAAAAGCATCTTTTAATTGCTGTAATTCACCTTCTGTAAATTTTGCGGGTTTGCCGTTTACCGTGCTTCCGTTAATGCGCTGATATAACCAGTGCCGTGTTTTGCCGAAGTATTTTGTTGCTATGTACGACAATGATACAGCGGGGGTTATTGATTTTAATTTTTCTTTTAAAAGTAATTCATCTGCTTTGTTTATTGCATCTTTCAACGAATTTTCAAATGCTTTTGCGTAAGCATCCGGATTTTCGTCTGACATTTTTTGTAATTCTTCGCTAATTTTCTGTTTGCGTTTACCCGATGCCCGGATATATTCGTTTCTTAACTGTATAAACTTTGCGTCCATAATTGTTATTGTTTTAATACCGCCCCTCTTTCGAGGGGCAGCGGATTTATTTACTTAATTCTTTTAATTTTTCTACCAGAAAATCAATGTAGTTGTCTATTGTTTCGTGGTGTATTGCTTTTAGTGTTTTGTAGTTTAGCAGGTGAAAATTTAATATTTCTACCAATTCCTTGATTTCCTTTGTTTCTTTTCTCTTTTTCATTTTTTATCCTTTTTTAATTTGACAGTACAAAAATAATATCCTTTTGGATATTTTCCAAATTTATTTTGTTAAATAATATTAAAGAAATAATTAGTTTTAAGATTTAGGTAATAAGGAAAAAAAACGCCTTAAATATCCTTATGCCGGTATATCGCTTCCTGTATGCTGTCTTCGCTCAAGCACAGCATTTCGGCAGTGTGTGTAATTGCATCCATTTTTTTGTAGCCCTTTTCTATCAGTTTACCGTATATTTTTTTTGCGGCAAACATATTAACACGCTTGCTGTTGAGCAATCCCTTTTCGAGCAGAAACGCAAAAAACTGTCGAGGAGTAAGGAACTCATCGGCTTTGTTCATTAATTCCGTTTCGGCTCGTAATAACTGCATTAGAAACTTGATTTAACCTGTACTTTCTTTACGCTCTGCTGCGTTGCCGTTATGTCGCTCTCTACAACCACGACCTGTATATTGTCAATACGGCTGTTTATTGCTTCAATCATTAACAGCGTATCGTTGTGAAGCCGTAATATGTTTTCCATTTGCGAGTCGCTGCTGCTTACAAAATTTGCAGGCGCGGGTACGGGACTTATCATCCCGCCGTCGGCAAACTTTTTACCGTGTATGGAATTTAATTTTGACAGTGCGGATAATCTTCGCGTATCGCGCTTGTTGACGATTGCAAGAAGCTCGTCGCCCTCAATTTCGCCTATGTGTTTGCCGTCAATATATATCTGATGTCCGCCCTGTGCATGGCTGCGACCTTTGACGACTGCCATTTTATCGCCGCCGATTAATCCGCCTTTTGCGTATTTTTCGCGATTTATGGCGGCTATCTGTAATCCCGTAGTGGC
>JAIRZQ010000165.1 GCA_031267135.1 Prevotellaceae bacterium | reverse complement strand
CTTCTATGTTTCCAAATCCACTCCATACAGGTGCAGCTTTGTAATCATCCACTGCGCCTGCCGGTACGATTAAAACAATGTTGCCTGTGTCAACATACTCAAAAACAGAACTGTTTATGCTTTGCGGCTTCGGGTTTAAGTTGGTTACGGCGGTTAAGCTCCTGCAATATGCAAAAGACAGGTCGCCGATAGCAGTTACCGACTTGCCAATGATAACGCCATTCAGTCCGCTGCAACCGTAAAAAGCATAATTGCCAATAGCAGTTACCCCGTTGTGTATAAAGTGTTTTGAGTCCGCGGCAGCATTTTTCATGCCATGCGCGAGATTGTTGTGAGTATGGTCTTCCATGACGCCATTGCCGCTTATTGCGAGAGTGTAATTATCGTGCGTACCGGTAATCATCCATGTGCAGCCGCCGGTAATTCCGGATAATGCAGCGGCATGTTCGTCTTTTTTGCTGTCGGCAAGGGTTATAGATGTTAAAATTCGCTTCACATTTATCCGGTTTTTATTATTCCCCTACTCTGTTCTGGCTTTTTGGGTTATGCCGTTTGTTTAATTAAATATTTATTTTTATTACTGTCCGCTAAAAGTTTTAGCGGACAGTAATAATAAAGCAACGTCATTGCGAGGCGGAACGCCGAAGCAATCCAGGAAAAATACAGATAAAACTCTTTATGGATTGCTTCCTGCTTTTTATCTCGCAGTTCGCAATGACGGACAAAGTAAATTCCGGCGCAAAAACTCGTCATTTTGACGAAAGTCAGAATCTATTGAATGATGAGATTGCGAGTCAAGCTCGCAATGACGAACAAATAATTAAACAAACGGCGAAACCCGAAAAGCCGGAACAGAGTAGGGAAGTAAAAAATTAAGTAAAGAATAAAAAATTTTCAGTATAAATTAATAAAAAGCAGTATTATGAAAAGATATTTAATGACAGCCTTAATGGCAGCAATGACGCTTCTGGCAATCACAGCTTGCAGATCGTCGAAAGGAACTGCATCTTCGGTTTCGGTAACCGATAAAAAGGAAATGCCCAGGCAGTTCGATGTGCCTGCAGAAGTGGAAATTACCTTCCCCTGTTCGGGGATAGATTCCGACGAGAATTTTTTTCGTGTAAACGGTATGGGTAAAAGCAAAGACCGTACAATGGCAAAAGACCGCGCTTATCTGGGAGCGCTGGCAAATCTTGCTTCAAAACTGGAAAGTGTTGCGGCTATGATAAATCGAAGATTGGGAGTCTCAACAAATGCTGATGGCGAAGAATTTCATAACAAAGTGGTCGCTGCGTCGAAACTTACAGCTAATGCCAATGTATCCGGTTACCGTACAACTTGCGAAAAATATACGCAAACTCCGGGTGACCCTTCATACAATTGCTATGTAACTATAGAATTTGGCAAGCAAAAAATGGTAAAACAGCTTTATTATGCTTTGAATAGAGAAAAGTTACTGAAAGCCGATTATGATTTCGACCGTTACATGAAAGAATTCGACGAAGATTTAAAGGAATATGAAAAATCCCGGAAATAGTTTCATTATTCCGATTCTTACCGGCTGGTTGCTGCTTCCCTGCGCCCTCGCTGCACAGGGAAGCGCTTCCGACTGGACGGATTCGGACGTGCGAGGCATGCTTTATCCGGCTGAGACTTATTACACGGGCACAGAGTCCATAAGCGCGAATGAAGGACAGGAAAAAGTCCTGAACCGGGCTAAACAGGTTGCGCTGGGCGAACTGTCGGAGCGGGTACGGGTGATGGTAAGCAGTAAAAAGACGTCCACGGATATAAGCATTGGAGGCAGCGACATCGAAGAGCAGATACGCTCGCAGTCTGTCTCGACCGTAGGAACCGCTTCGCAAACCGAAGTGGTGGGCAGCAACCTGAAAACGCATTATGACCGGACCAAAGGCGAGGTGTACGCCATTGCGTTTGTCTCGAAGGCGGAACTGGCAAGCTATTACCGCAAACAGATTTCGCTTTACTTCAACAAGGTGGACGGCGCTCTGCAAACAGCCGGCGAACTGGCGGAAAAAGGTTACAAGGCAAGGGCGCGCAAACTCTGCGAAAGCGTTGTGGACGCCTTTGCGATGACGGCTTATGCGCAGGATTTGCTTACCGCCATTGACGAAGCTGCAGACGACAGCGCTTTGCAGCAAAACCGCAGCGAACGTCTGTACAATACGCTTGTACAGACGTTGACCGATTTGGAAAACAGCATTTTTGTGTATGTGGAATGTAAGGAGACGGTCGAGAATGAAGAAGTGGTGTACATTGCCGACAAACTGCCCGAACTGCTGACCGAAAGTGACTGTGGGTGCAGTTTTATCGAATCGGAAGAGGATGCCGACTATGTGATCAGGGTAAATGCATACCTTGCCCGGTGCACCGATTCGGTGGGCGGTACGGTGTTCTGCTATGCCAATGCTGCGGTGAGCCTCTACTATGCGCGCACGCAAAAAAACGGTGAAACCCAAAATCGATGAAGCAAAAGGCGGGTGGACGGGCAAAAACTACACCAAAGCCGGCGAGGAAGCATTCGACGAACTGGCTAAAAAGATTGCCGAAAAGATTGTACCGATGATGAAGAATTGAAAAAACAGCAGATATATGAAAAAAAATTTAGTCTTATTTTTAATCCTTTGCACCGTAACGGCGCAGGGACAAAGCGGAAAGCCTGCAAAAAAGACGGAGACGCCGAAACCGCTCAAAGTTGCCGTGTATGTCGCCGGCGAAGATACAATAAAATTCGGCGGTTTTGCAGGCGATTATTTAGTGGACGCCATTGTTCGCAGCGGAAAATATACAGCCGTTGAACGCACATACGATTTCCTGAAAGAATTGGACAGCGAACACGAATACCAGCGCACGGGAAGCGTGGACGAGCAGATTTCAAAGCTGGGCAAACAGTTTGGCGTGTCGCTGGTCTGCGTGGTCAAGCTGGGCGGCATGGACAAAGCGTATTACCTGTCGGCGCGGGTAATTGATGTGGAAACGGCGACGGTGGTCAGAAGCGCCAAACCGTTGACTTTTACCGTAGATGATCTGTCGGATGCCTGCGAAGAGATCACAAAGCAGTTATTTGGCAGCGCGATGGCGCGATCTTTCGAGAAGCCGAAAAAAGTAGAACGATAATTTTAAAAGATGAAGAAGATACTGATTTTAATGCTTGCTGTACTTGAGCGTCGGCATGGCTTGGGGACAGGACAAAAAGGTCGCCATGCTTGAACCTGTTGTTAAAGGCGGTTCTGTAACGCAGATTGAAAAGGAGATTATCCTTGCTGCACTGGAAGAGGCTATTACCAATATTCCAGGCTATAGAGCATTTACGCGATTGGATGTAAATCAAATTGCAAAGGAACTGTCGTTTCAACGGAGCGGTATGGTAGATGACGAGCAGCGTAAAAGAATTGGTGCAATGTCCGGCGCTTCGCTTATCTGTATTTCTCAACTTACCGCAGGAACGAATATTCTTATTAAAAGTTCGCTTGTAGATGTGGAAACAGGAGAAATTGTTCATACCGCCAATCAGTTGATGGAAAAAGATGAAATCGCCATATATCAAGGCTGTGCCGGATTAGTAACAAAAATGTTTGGCAACAGTTCAGGCAGCGGCGGTTCTTCCGCTTCGGGTAATAATCGCGTTAGTACGCAACGTCATCTTGCCGAGCCTGAAATGGTATTTGTACAAGGTGGTACGTTTTGGATGGGCTGCACCAGCGAACAGGGCAGTTGCGAGAATGACGAAAACCCGGTTCACGAAGTGACTGTGAGCAGTTTTTATATGGGCAAATACGAGGTGACTCAGGCGCAGTGGGAAGCGTTAATGGGCAGTAATCCGTCGCACTTTAAGGGAGGTAATCTTCCGGTAGGAAATGTAAACTGGAACGACGTCCAAATGTTTATCGAACGCCTGAATGCCGCCACCGGCAAGCAGTACCGTCTGCCCACCGAAGCGGAGTGGGAATATGCAGCGCGGGGTGGCAATAAAAGCAAGGGCAACCAGTATTCGGGCAGCAGTTTTGTTAAAAATGCAGCATGGATGGCGACAAACAGCGACAACGCCACGCATCCTGCAGGTACGAAAATGGCAAATAAACTGGGTATATACGATATGAGCGGGAATGTCTGGGAGTGGTGTTACGACTGGTATGGCTACTATTCTGCTTCAACGCAGAATAATCCCACAGGCGCTTCGTCGGGCTCCCTCCGTGTGCGTCGGGGCGGCTGCTGGGACGACGCTGCGGGATACTGCCGTGTGGCGAACCGCAGTAGCTTTTCGCCCAGCTTTAGCAACGACTTTCTTGGCTTCCGCTTGGCTTGCAGCTCAGAGTAGGCATGAGGAGAGGCTTTGCCAAAAAGCGAGGGAGGGACGACCGAAGCGAAAAGACAAATGAATGGGTATAACAATTTTAATTTCTCAAGGAACGGCTGTTTAATTTATTTTACCGCACATTTAAACCTTTTGATATAAATATAATCAAATAAGAAATATGATTTGTTTAAATTTTTTGTGCGCTATGAATAAGATAAAAAAAAGGATAATTATTATTCCTGTTTGTTTGGTTGCTTTTTTGGGTATTTTTAAAATACTGGCGATAAGTATCGGTGAAAAAGATAATAACGGAAATGTCGTTACACAGAGAATGTTAGACGGAGGGAAACCTTTGAATATTAACGGACTTATAATTAAGGAACAGTCGTTGAGCGATGATATATTTATCAACGGACGGCTTATTCCCGACGAAGAAGTTAGCCTGTCGTTTGAAACTTCGGGTAAAATTGTGAAGATTCATTTTATAGAAGGCACGTCGGTCATAAAAGGTCAGCTGCTGGCAAAGGTAAACGATGAACCGCTTCAGGCGCAATTGAAAAAACTCGAAGCGCAGGTTCAGCTTGCCGAAGATCGCGTGTCGAGGCAAAGCGCATTGCTTGAAAAAGATGCCGTAAGCAAGGAAGCGCTCGAACAGGTAAAAACCGAACTTGCCACGCTGAATGCAGATATAGAACTTGTAAAGGCAAACATCCGGCAAACCGAGCTTCGCGCTCCGTTTGATGGTATTATCGGACTGCGGCAAATAAGCGAGGGTTCTTATGCATCGCCAAGCACTGTGATTGCAAAATTAACCAAACTGTCGCCGCTAAAAATTGAATTTTCGGTAAACGAAAGATATGCTTCCGATATACATAAAGGCGCTCGACTTAATTTTACCGTAGATGGAAGCATGGAAATGTATAATGCTTCGATTTATGCAACCGAATCGCAGGTTGATGCGGAAACATTTTCGCTCAAGGCGCGCGCGCTTTATCCTAACCTGCGACACGAGCTGTCGCCCGGACGATTTGTAAGAATACAGTTGCAACAAAAGGAAATTCAAAATGCAATAGTCATTCCTACGGAATCCATAGTTCCTGAAATGGGAGTTGATAAGGTATTTTTGTATAAATCGGGAAAATCTCAACCCGTAGAAGTGCAAAAAGGCTTGCGTACTGATGCAAATGTACAGATATTAAGCGGATTAACTATAGGAGACACGCTTATCATATCGGGAACGTTACAGTTGCGCACAGGACTGTCGGTGAAACTCGACAATATCGATTCGTTGAAAACAGATAACCGACTCGGAAAATTTATAAATTAACAACAATTAAAATTCAGTTTGATTTTTATAACCAAACAGCACCATGAACATATCAGAAATCAGCATTCGTCGTCCTGTACTGTCAACAGTATTAACACTTGCCATTATTCTTTTTGGCGTAATTGGCTATACTTATTTGGGTGTACGCGAATATCCTTCGGTTGACAATCCGATTATCTCGGTATCGGCATCATATCCCGGCGCAAATGCCGATGTTATCGAAAATCAAATCACCGAACCGCTTGAACAAAACATCAACGGTATTCCCGGAATACGTTCGCTTTCGAGCGTTAGCAGTCAGGGATATAGCAATATTACCGTGGAATTTGAACTGTCGGTAGATTTGGAAACAGCGGCTAACGATGTACGCGACAAGGTTTCGCGCGCTCAACGCTTTCTTCCGCGCGACTGTGACCCGCCTATAGTTACCAAAGCCGATGCCGATGCCATGCCCATTTTGATGATTGCACTAAAAAGCGATAAGCGTTCGCTGCTCGAATTGAGCGAAATAGCCGACCTTACTGTTAAAGAACAGTTGCAAACCATTTCGGATGTAAGCAGCGTTTCGATTTGGGGAGAAAAACGCTATTCGATGCGTCTTTGGCTTGACCCTATAAAAATGTCGGGATATGGCATTACGCCTCTTGATGTACGGAGTGCGATAGAACGCGAAAATGTGGAGTTACCTTCGGGAAGTATCGAAGGCAATACCACCGAACTTACTATTCGCACGCTGGGTTTGATGCATACTGCAGAAGAATTTAACAACTTGATTGTCAAGGAAGACAAGTCGAACATTGTTCGGTTTCGCGACATCGGTCGCGCCGAACTCGGACCTCAGGATATTCGCAGTTACATGAAAATGGATGGTATTCCTATGGTTGGAGTTGCCGTTACGCCTCAACCCGGAGCAAATCATATCGAAATAGCAGATGCCGTTTACGACAGGATGAAGATGATGGAGAAAGATCTTCCCGAAGATATTACCTATACTTACGGATTCGACAGTACAAGATTTATCAGAGCTTCAATCGCCGGAGTGGAAGAAACGATATATATTGCATTTATTCTGGTAATATGCATAATATTTGTTTTTCTTCGCGACTGGCGCGTAACATTAATACCATGCGTTGTAATACCCGTATCGCTTGTAGGAGCTTTCTTCGTGATGTATCTTGCAGGATTTTCGATAAATGTGTTATCGATGCTTGCTATTGTGCTTGCAATAGGGCTTGTTGTTGATGATGCCATAGTTATGACCGAAAACATATACATACGGGTTGAAAAAGGAATGACGCCGTTTGAGGCGGGAGTACAGGGAGCGAAAGAAATATTTTTTGCCATTGTTTCAACAACAATAACCCTTGTGTCGGTATTTTTTCCCATTGTATTTATGGAAGGCATGACAGGGCGACTGTTCCGCGAATTCAGCATAGTAGTTTCAGGATCGGTCATCATATCTGCATTTGTAGCTTTGACATTTACGCCCATGATAGCAACAAAACTTCTTGTAAGGCGCGAAAGGAAAAACTGGCTGTATGTAAAAACAGAGCCGTTTTTTGAAGGACTGAACAGCTTTTACAGGAAATCGCTTACATCGTTTCTTAAAAACCGCTTAATATCCGTTTCAATAATTATGCTTACGATGTTTGCCATAGTATTTTTATGGAATAAAATCCCGGCAGAAATGGCGCCAATGGAAGACCGTTCGCAAATAAGCATAAATACACGCGGAGCCGAAGGCATAACATACGAATATATTCGCGACTATACCGAAGATATATCCGCTTTGGTTGATTCCGTTTTTCCTCAGGCAAGTTCTGTGCAAGCGCGTGTAAACAGCGGAAGCGGAAATGTGAGAATCGTTTTGGACGATATTAAAAAACGCAGTTATACGCAAATGGAAATAGCCGAAAAACTTTCGCAGGCAGTAAGAACAAAAACCAAAGCGCGTTCGTTTGTGCAACAGCAAACAACATTTGGCGGAAGAAGAGGCGCAATGCCTGTTCAATATGTTATTCAGGCAACAAATATTGATAAATTACAAAGTGTCATTCCCGAACTTTTGGCAAAAATTCAGGATAATCCGATATTTCAAATGGCAGATGTAAACCTGAAATTCAACAAACCTGAAACGCGCATAAATATTAATCGGGAAAAAGCAAGCGTTATGGGAGTCAGTACCCGCAATATTGCGCAAACGCTGCAATATGCGCTCAGCGGGCAGCGCATGGGATATTTTTATATGAACGGCAAGCAATATGAGATTCTCGGCGAAATAAACCGACAGCAGCGCAACAAGCCGGCCGACTTGAAATCAATATATGTCCGCAGCGATAAGGGCGAAATGATTCAGCTTGACAATCTTGTTGAGCTGTCGGAAGGAATTGCACCGCCGCGCTTGTTCAGATATAACCGTTTCGTATCGGCAACAGTTTCGTCGGGGCTTGCGCCCGGACGCACAATAGGAGAGGGTCTCGACGAAATGGATAAAATAGCGAAAGAAACTCTTGACGATACCTTCCGTACGGCATTATCAGGCGATTCGAAAGATTTCAAAGAAAGTTCTTCGAGTCTGATGTTTGCATTTCTTCTTGCCATAATTTTCATTTACCTTGTTTTGGCTGCACAGTTCGAAAGTTTCAAAGACCCGCTGATAATTATGTTTACAGTTCCTTTGGCTGTTGCAGGCGCACTGGCATTCATGTATTTCAACAATATAACAATGAACATATACAGCCAGATAGGAATAATAATGCTGATAGGGCTGGTTGCCAAAAACGGTATTCTCATTGTTGAGTTTGCCAATCAAAAGCAGGAAGCGGGAATCGACAAGGCAACAGCCATTCGCGACGCTTCGCTTCAGCGTTTGCGACCTATTCTTATGACAAGCGCATCTACAATTCTAGGACTTATTCCATTAGCGTTTGCAACGGGCGAAGGCTGTAACGGTCAGATTGCAATGGGAGTTTCGGTTGTAGGCGGAATGTTGGTGTCCACTTTGCTTACAATGTACATAGTTCCCGTGATGTACAGTTATATTTCTACTAATCGAAATAAGGTAAAAAATAAAGAAAATGAACAATAGACTAAAATTGAATATCAAAATTCCTGTTTCACATTGCAGGAAAATACTAATAGGCAGTACTACAAAAAAAATATTAACAATAGCAGCAATTTTCACAATGTCATGGACATTGAACGCTCAAGGCATTTATACATTAAAATCATGCCTGGAATCGGGCTTGGAAAATAATTATTCGGTGCGTATTTCGAAAAACGAACAGCAAATAAGTAAAAATAATGCAACAAAAGCAAATGCGGGGTATTATCCCACAGTAGATTTGTCGGGCAGGTATTCGGGAACTCTGAACGATACGAAGTCAACCATCAGAACAACAAACGAAATAGAAAAAAGCACAGGTGTTCTCGATAATACCTTTAATGCAGGATTATCGCTGAACTGGACAATATTCGATGGATTTAATATAACAACAAATTATAAACGCCTGAAAGAACTTGAAGCTGCAGGCGAAGTAAATACACGCATTGCAATCGAAGATTTTATAGCAAACTTTACAGCCGAATATTACAATTACATTCAACAAAAAATACGCATAAATAATTTTCTTTATGCCGTTTCGCTTTCAAAGGAGCGGTTGCGTATTGTCGAAGCGCGTTACCTGATAGGCAACATGTCGCGGCTTGACTTGCAGCAGGCTCGCGTTGATTTCAACGCCGACAGTTCAAAATATGTAAAACAGCACGAACTGTTGAATACCTCGCGTATCCGCATAAACGAATTAATGGCAAATGACAATGTTGACATGAATATTGAAATTGTTGATTCTGTGATAGATGTTGATGAATTACTGGTTTTCGACGATTTACTGGAATCTACATTGCATACAAATGCAGAATTGTTGAAATCCGAACAAAACGTAACGCTTTCACAGCTAAACCTGAAATCCGTAAATTCGCGCAAATATCCGTATTTACGGTTAAGTTCGAGTTATGGATATACGTTAAATACTTACGAAACAAATGCTTATCGTCGGCGTCAGGTTGCAGGCTTGGATTTCGGACTTGCTCTGGGAATAAACATTTTTGACGGCACTCGCCGAAGCCAGCAAAAAAATGCGCGTATCGAAATAGAAAATGCACGTTTGCAGCGTATGCAGATTGAGCAGTCGTTAAGGGCTGATATTACCAATTTGTGGCAGGCATACATAAACAATATTAAAATGTTGAAGCTCGAACGCGAAAATCTTGTTGCAGCAAAGCAAAATCACGAAATAGCGATGGACAGATACATGCTTGGCGACCTTTCGGGAATTGAAATGCGCGAAGCTCAAAAAAATCTTCTCGATGCCGAAGAACGCATATTATCGGCGCAATACGATACAAAACTTTGCGAAATATCGCTTTTGCAAATAAGCGGAAAAGTATTGAAATTTATGGAGAAATAATTTTATTAGCGCATATTTTCCTTATTTTTAGGCTATAACGATTTGAAAACAGAATTTTCCAAGAGTTTTTTTATATACTTTGCCTGCATTCGGATATGATTATTGCGGCACTTTTTTGTTCAGGTTCGCGTAATATGAAAAAGAGCTGATTTTTATTTATCAAATAATTTACATGTATCAATTTGCTTTATATAATTAGGGAAATTCAGGAAATGCAGAAAAAAAGAGTTTTACGTTTTGGCAGTAAAATATTGCTCTTGACGTGATTTTTTGCGATAATTTGTTGGAAAAATCTCTGTTTCTATATCATACTTTGACAAATGATTTGATGTGGTAAACAAATTAATATTACAATTACCCCGATTTCACCATATTTGGGGCAAAAATCGTAGTAATTTTCAGGAAATGATAGTTTGTTATAAGGTTACTATCAATATGTTACTCCTTTTCTGAATATCCCTAATTAATGAATCATTAGTTTTAATAAAATATTTTTGATAAGTTCATTTGGTCAATAGTTTGGGCTTTATGTTTATTTTCAATGTTTTTCAATATGGATGCGACTTTAAAATACTTAAATTCTTTGATATCACAATTATTGCATTCAAAATACGACTGTAAATTATATGATTTAAAAATATTATTAGCATCTTGCATGTCTTCAATAACTTCTTTTGCCAAATCAATATCGTATATTTTAGTCATATATGATTGGACTTCATATGTGCTTTTTTCATTTTGCAATAACGCTAAATAATCTTTACATGCATAAAAATATAAATAATCTTGCACATCTTTATTTTTTAAATAATTTTTTAAATATGAATACGCTTTGTCAATTTTCCCTAATTTATAGCTTGCCATACTTAAAAATAAATCAATGGTTAAATCGGTAGCTTCTTTATCTGTATTATAAAAAAATATTTTTTCAAACTCTATATAGTTTTCTTTAATTGCAATATAGTTTTCTTCTAATAACGACACGAGAGAGGTTAATTCATCTTTTGTTAATGTTGAAGTATTATTAATATTCCTAATTAAAACATGCAGTTTATTAAAAAGGGCATAAGCAGATTTATTCCTTTTATCTTGACTTAAGCCGGGAGCTACAATGTAATACGAATTAAATCCTAAATATGAAACATCTCTAATGTAAATTTGTGACCCTAATTCATCTATTAATTGTAATAAGTATTTTAAATCAGATTTATTACTTTTACCTAAGTTAAAGTTTAGACCCGTAAATTCGTAAGTAAAATCATCACTAAATATAGAATCCGGCCATTGTCCTGTTGCATTGTTAATAATTTTTGTTAAATTAATATGTTCAGCCTCTACACTATTTAATCCATTATATTTTTCTTTTTCTATAAAATCACCATAATCACATTTGTCTATTAATCTAATTCCAAAAAAACTCTGATGCAATTCCGTTAAACATCTTTCTAATGCAATTATAGGCCATGGATCCGAGCCGATTTTAACATTATATTTCCTCGAATTTTTATCAATTACAATAACACCTATAACAGGTAGCCCTTTACTTAATGAAAAATCTTTAATAATCAATTCTAATCCTTTTTCCTCAAGTTTTTTTAGTGAATTATATATTGGATATTCTTTAAAATAATCATGAGGTATTGTTGGTGGAGTAATTTCATTGATATATATTTCCATAGCGGCATATCTTTCCAAAATTTCAGATACACCTTGAATTAAAGCTTCTTCGGGAGTATTTCCTGCACACATTCCATTTGAACCTGTACCGTAAAAAAGAAGATCTATTGGCAAATAATCTGTTGTATTATTTTTTTGATTATAAAAAGGAATACAAATTGCTTTAGCATATTTAAATGTATTAATAATAAAATCCGTTAATTCATCTTTATCGTTGATTGAGAATGACTTTCTTAATATTTCGTAATTTTCATCAATTATTTTAGTCATTTCTATCATTTTTTCATCAGGGCAAAATAAGAAATCCAATTCCTTGTTTTCTAATTTTAATTGTTTCTTAAAAACACAATCTCTATTATAATATTTTGAAAAAAAGAAAGATGCTTTTATTAATACATTATTTTGAAGTCTTTCCATAAACTCAGCATAGGCACTGGCATAAGCATATTCTATGCTCGTTCCCTTGCCATTAGTGCCTATATTAAATTCCATTAAGTTATCATTAGCTATTACAATTCTACAGGTAAAATAATCACCATCTTGTATAAACTTTTCGGAAACAAATATCCCAACATCATTCAATATAGAACGAATTCTGTTAATAGTAATTAATGGCTTTTCTTCTTTATACGGTTTTAACATTTTATGCATAACATTATATTTAAATTTATTTTTATAATCTTTGTTTTTCATCTAAGTTAGAAGGGGAAGATATTTGTGGTGTTCTGTTATACCAGTTGCCAAGTCTCCACGACAATACTAATCTAACCATTCGGGTATCATTATAATTTCGGTAAATTTGTTTAATACCGCTACTTATATAAGAATATTCAGGATTTGCTGTTTTAAAAATATCGCTGATCAAAAGCCTCACTTCAATTCCTTTTTTACTGTGTACGTAATTAAGTCCACTATCTATTTTGAAAAAATTATTCATTGATCTGTAATTATATAAACCGGGAAGCCTTTCTTCCAAATTAAAAATCAGTTGAAACTTTTTATTGATAAAAATTGTATTATTCATAATGACTGTACTACTTATGCCGGACATATTAGCAAACTCTTTTTCATTTGATTTATATTCAGAATAAGAAAAATCAGCCTGTAAAACAGTTTCCTGCCAGTCAAACAGTTTCAATAATTTATAGACATTGATTCCATAAATATTCACATTAAAAAAATTGTCCGTTTGCTGTATTGATTCCAAAATATTGAGTGAATCAAGCACAACATATTGTCCAATTTTGTTATTTTGACGAGTATAATATGTTTTAATACTGAACGTATTATTAAGTACATAAGCTAATTCGAGATTTTTTATATAAGAAGGTTTTAGAAAAGGATTTCCCATACCATAATTATATTTGCTGATGTACCATCTAAATGGGTTTAAGTATTGGTACGGAGGTCTTTCAATTCGCTCAGCATAACTAATTGAAATATTGCTTTTATTATTCAATTTATGAGATATATAAATTGATGAAAAAAAATCTGCATAATTATCTTTGTACTGTTCATCTGTAATCAGTGAATTGCCGACAGTTTTTGTTGTTTCGGCACGTATTCCCGCTTTAAACGACCATTTTGAAACAGTTTTTTCCATGCTGTAATACACTGATTGTACATTCTCTGTATATTTGTATTTATTTGACAGAGCAGGATCCAATATGTGATTGTAATTAATGATGTTAAAAAATGTATTATCAGAGGAAGTTTCAATAAATGACAGTTTAAGACCCGTATTAACTGTACAACTGAATAATGGAAAATTAAAATCTAACTTGGGAGTTAAAATATTATAATTCAACCCTCCTTCTGTATAAAAATTATCAGTTGTCGAATTTATATTGTTAATTTGCATTAAAGAAGAAAAGCCTCTTCTATTTTTCGTGTAATTATTGAGATAAGCCATACTTGCCGTAAAGTATGATTCCCGGTTTGAAAACAAATGTTTAAAAAACACTTCTGAATTAAATGTATAATTATTCGTTATCATTGTACCGTTAGAATTTATGCTTGAATCGGTTTGATTATTAGCAGAGTTAATAAAACTGGTTGTATTTTCAATATCCGTCATAGTTACTTTACCATATAATGGTATTTGCAAATTAACAATAATATTTGAGTTTTTATTGAAATTATATCCCAGGCTTGTTTGTGCCTCATAACCAATAGAGTTCCACTTTCTTGGATTAAATGTAGTTGTTATTTCATTGGGAAAATAACCATAATAATTAACTCGACTTAAGATAGAAGAATTAAAATTGATTATACTTCCCTCAAAAAACATTTTCCCTCCGGTATAATTTACAAATGTAGAAACCATGTAAGATGAGTAAGCGCTTTGAGCATAAAGTGCTCTAAAATACTCTTTCCATCCCGGAAGAATATTTTTTTTCGTTACTATTTTAATAATTCCCGTATTACCTTCTGCATCATATTGAGCAGGAGGCGAAGATATTATTTCTACACTGTTGATAATATCAGGTGGCAAGGAATTAAGATAGTTTAATAAAGATTGTCCTTCTAATCGTACAATCCGGTCGTTAATATACACAATAACGGATGATTTTCCGAAGATGCTTAAACGTTCTTCGGATATATTTACAGTTGGTAGCTGTTTCAAAATATCAGTGATTCCTTTACCTTTGGTTTCGATGTTACCGCCAATATTTATCACATATCTGCCTGACATAGCCTGAATTAAGCCTTTTTGTCCAATTACTGTTGCTTCATTAATAATAAGCGGATTAGGCTGTAAAACAAAATTGATGGTTGTGTCATTTTTCAAAGTAACTTTTTTACGAACAGTAGAATATCCTAAAATATTTATTAATAATTCACAATCACCCGTTTTTGTTGCCTTTAAGTAATAATTTCCTGTAGAATCGCTTAATGCGTATTGATGATAAACAGATTCAAATAACAGTTCAACATTAGCGAATTCAACAGGTTCTCCAATTGAATTTTTTATATTTCCTTTGATAATGAACGTTTGAGAGTGCAACTCATTTACGCCTGATACAAATATTGTAACAAGCAGTAACTTAAACAGCTTGAATATAATATGATTAGTTTTTCCTGTCACAAAAATTAATATTATTACCACTAATTATAACAGGGTAAAGCTGGATATACAATTTAATTATTGCACGCCAATAAATATTGTAAGTTTTACACAGATATTCAGATGGATCATCCGTATTTTTATTCTCTAACCATTTTATGGCAAAATAAGATCCGGAACATAAATATTTCATCCAGCAAACTTTACATGCTGGATAATTATCTACAGGTTTAGCATAATAGCTGTTTTTGATTATTTTTTCATAATCAATTCCTGTATAGATATTACCAATAGATAAATCTTTAGAACTAGAATGATAAGAGCAAGAAAATATGTTTCCGTCAATATCTATAAAATAACCTTCTTTTGAGGCTACACATCCGTTTTTATTAACCGCACCATAATGAATTCTTTTTAAATCATTTATTATTTTAGCTGCGTATATTTTGTTATTGCCTTCAATCAATTTTCTGTAATTGTCAATAACTATATCCAATTGTTCTTCAAAAGTTTTAAGATCTTCGATATTTGGTGAAAAATGATTATCAAATGAATTTGTAGCAATAGAAAAAATAAAATGAATTTTGTTTTCTTCAAAAAATAAAAATGCTTCTGCAAGGTTCTTATTATTCGGCAACACCACTGTTTTACATGAAAATTTAATATTATTTTTTTAACAAATTCATATTATTAAATACATCATTAAAACTTCCCTTACCGTTGTGGTATACGCGAGATTCATCGTTAATTTTATCATTGCCATCCAAACTTATATATATTGTAAACTTATTCAATTTGAAAAAATCAATCATTTCTTTCGTTAATATTGTTCCATTTGTCGTTAGATCAAAATCACATTTATTAAACCCATTTTTTTTGCATAGATAAGGTACTTGTTTTAATAAATTAAAATTTAAAACAGGTTCTCCATATCCTGTAAAATAGAAAGTAATATGATTGTCTTTTACATTCTTTAGAAACTTTAATATATCTAAAAACTTTTCTGTATTTAATAATTGTCATGGCTTTTTAGATGCAGAAACATAACAATATGTGCAATCCAAAGTACAACCATGCGCTATATCAAGTCCAATAGTATTGATGATTTTACTGTTAAAAATAAAGTCATCTTTTATACTTTTCTTTTCTGTTTTCTCTATGTTTGGATTATACTTTTCTTTTTCATTTTTTATTTCCTGCAATACATTTTCAATATTTTTACCTTGAAGTATTTTGAAAATTTCAAAATCTTCAATATAAAATACGTATGCTGAATTATCAATATTAAACTGTTTATATGCCGAGTTCATTTTTATTCAATAAATTAATTTTGTTTAAAAATATTATAAAGCAAAGTTATTACTTAATGTAAAATCATTAAAGAAAGTTTCCTCAAAAAATCAACTTAATTAAAGATAAATTTAATTTATTGAGGAAACAATAATGAGGTTACATCATTTAGTTAATTTACTATACCACCATTAACAAATGCTGAAGTTGCACCACAACCACCATTACAAGTACGGTCAGTGTTGCTGACTAGGTCGTCGCCATTATGACCTCCTTTAATTTTTAGCATATTGCCATTTAAAGAAAAGTACTTGCTTTCATTTAACTTGGTGCTTTGTACCTTTTTAGATACCTTTTTCATAATTATAAAATTTTTAATTTATGTTATCTTTCGGGCGTAACAATTCTCCTTTTTTATTTTTCACAAAAGTATAAACATGTTTTTTTAAAGAAAATGCTTTTTGCGTAAATAAAATTTCACACTGTGTATAATTTTATTTCACACTTTAAGATAAGTGCTTGTTATTTAGCTATATCATAATAGTCATAATAATCAGAAAATTCAGAGAATTCGGATGTTTCTTCTTTTTCTTTAAAATGTTTAAAGAAGTTATAATGCAATACCTTTGATATTTGCAACAGTAATGCAGAGTCAATACTTGAACGCTTAAAAATGTCATATACATTTTCGCACGTTTTATTTATTTGATTTGCAAATTCAGTAACAGTAAGCGAACTTTGGCATACCTTTTGCCGTATAATGTTTGCTTATATGAACTTCATTTTTTCATTTTAATTGATTTTCATGCTCCAAATTTAATAACTAAAATTTTATTCAGATTTAATTTCGCTCAAATCTCGATCGGTTTGGCTGTGAATATGATTTTGTTTTGTAGTTTCCTATTTTCCAAGCCATTTGAAACGATATATAAGCTGTATCGATGTTTTTTCTTCGGCTGTATTGCCCGCCAAAATCAACAATCATTAAATCAGGCATTTGTCGACGCAAAATGTTTCCATACTGAACTGTAATATATGACTGATTTTTCATTGTCCATTTCAACGCCGATGACAGGTCGAAGCTGCTGTTAAGATCATATACGCCTTGAATTGCGCGCGATTGCCAGCGTCCGTTTATTTGCAACGATAAATTCGGTTTTTCTTTCGAAACAGTGAAAGTATTATTCATTGCTATTGCCCCTACATAGTGGTTTCTATTGAACGGCGAATTATAAAAATCATCTTTTTTGTCCTGCATTCTAAGCCCGTGAACGGATATGCGCGTATTAAACCGGTCGCCTATTTGTACGGGAACGACTATGCTTATGTTTGTAAACAGCGAAAAATCGTAATTTTCGTAACGATAAACCGTTTTCAATAAATTTTCATCCTGATGTGGAATTTGTGCAAAATAATCGGGCATATATGAAGCCGCAAGAATAAAAACATATTTTTGTTTGAATATGTAAATCAATTGCCCTGTATATTCGTTATATGGCTTAAGCGCAGGATTTCCGACAATTTCCATGTACGAATCAATATAAGTTGTTTGTGGATTTACCGCCCAGTATGATGGATAATTTTTATTTGTGGAAATGTTGAACTGCAAAATGTGTTTTGGCGAAATCATATAATTGAACATCACTTTCGGATATAAAACCCAATCGTTCCAAAGTATTGTTTTCGTTGCATTGCGACTGTAATCGGAACGGAAATACTCTGTTTCGATGCCAACGGTTGCCGATATTCGGCTGCTTATTTTATGAGCTGATTCGATAAAGATTCTGCCTGTATATTCTTTTTGACTATTATCCGAGCGCTTTGTAATGTCTTCTATATAACTGCCGTTTTGCGGATACAAATATTCGACATGAGTTCTTGAACTGTTGAATCCGCTGCTTGCGCCAAATTCCAGCGTCCATTTTTGTGAAATATTCTGCTTTTTACCTGCAAAAATCTTCCATTGCGCAATATTTTGTTTAGAGTTATTAAGAAAATCATTAGCGACATTGTTCATGATGCTGTTAAAATGATTGTCGATTGGAGCGTTATAGCCTGTAAAATCAACGCCTGCAGTGAAATTGCCTTTTGTATCGTATTGTAAGTGCAAGTTGTGCAGCCTGTTTTTTTCATTGCTTTTATTTACGCTGTTTATGTCGTACACTGCTGTTTCCTCAAAATGATTATCGGCAAAAGTATTTGACTTCGATTTGTTCAGGCTAGCATAATACGAAAAAGACAGCTGGTTTTCATTTTCAAATAAATAATCGGCTCCGAAGCGGAAATTCAATTTATCGAATTCGGACGATGCATGTGAATACTGATTGATTTCAAAAATTTCATTTCCAAGCGTATGGCGTGAAAAAGTATTGCGTTCACTCCAATTTTTCCCTGTTGATGCATTTACTAAAAAATCCAATGTTAAATTTTTGCCCGTAAACAAAATATTACCGTTAATATTTTCAGATGCATAATGAGATTGACGGTACCCCGCGCTTATTTCTCCAATAATTTTTTTATCGCCATCCGTTGCAAGGACAACATTTATCAGCGAGCCGCGAAAATTATACCTTGCAGGCGCATTATACATTATGTCAACACTTTTGACACGCGATGCAGGAATATTTTTCAGCATGGCATATATTTGCGACACAGGCATTGTTGTTGTTTTGCCGTTTATGATGACACTTAGCCGATTCGCTCCAAGCAGTTCAATACTGTTTTCGGAACCTGTTACTCCGGGCGTTTCTTTAACAACATCAAATGCTGTCGATACGGGCTTGTTTTTTGTCAGCGAGCCGGCATTGTATGATATTGTCAACCCATCAACCATTAACTGCGGACGGTCGGCTGTAACTTTTGATTCGTCTATGATTTGATATTTCGAAGTCAGCCTGAATGTTCCTGCATCGGTAATGCCTGTTTCTATTTCTGCCGACTCGGGATTATAAGAAATGTGATGAAAAATTAATTGCACTTTATCGGAAGGATACTGCGCAAAGCGAAAAACGCCCAGCGTGTCCGTCAATGCTATTTTCACAAAAACCGAATCGGCGGTTTGCATAACAACCGACACGTTTTCTATGGGAATATTTTCATTATCAACTACTTTTCCCGTAAGTTCCAGTGCGTTTTGAGCCTTTCCGGCAAACGAATTTATCAGCAACAGAAAGATAAAAATCGGATATGTTTTTTTCATGATATTTTAATTTTAATTACAGAAACAGATTAGTTTTTTATTTATCAAATAATTTACATGTATCAATTTGCTTTATATAATTATTTTTTGCAATGTCATTTACTGTTTTTTGTATATGGACAACATCGAAAAAACGACAGGTATTCGATACTTTACATGCTTCACAATCGAAACATTCAGGAAGTTCATGATACTGAAATATTTTATCAGGGTCTGACATGTCTGATACAACTTCTTTTGCAATATCGCTTCCATGCGTATAACTTAGCATGTTTTCAATTTCGCTGCATGAATAGTTTTTTATATGTTTAAGATAAACATAATCGGACACGGCAAAATAATAAGAATATGCCTCATTCTTGTCTGATAAAAATTCATCCATATATTGTTTTGCCTTATCATACTGATTTGAAAAATAAAAAAGTTTGAATAACAGCAGATTGTCATCAATATTTTGTATATCTTCATCATCATTATATAAAACATAATCACATAAATAATTTGATGTTTTTTCATGAATGCCGACATTTCTAACATGCTCAATTGCACTGGCAAGCGCCAGCGCTTCCTGTTTAGTTATTTTTCCAAGCTGTTTCATGTTGGAAAGCGAACCGAAATCATGTGTATGGAACAATTCATAACGGCGATTATACTTAGTTGTTTGGCTCATGCCCGGAATGATAATATAATACGCAGGAAATCCTAATATTGAATTATTTCTTATATAAACATTATATCCCATTTTTTGTATTAATTCAATACTGTATTGAATATCACCCTTATTCGATAATCCAAATTCAGGATTAAACCCCGTAAAGCTGTATGACGATGCGCTATGTAAAATAGATCTGTGCCAAAATCCGGTACTGTTTTTAATTATTTTATTGAAATTGATATCAATTGCAACATCGGACAGTATATCATCTTCCAAGCAGAATTTCAACGGTAATCCTCTGAAATGGTGTCCTTGATAGGCTTCTGTTATACATCTTTCCAGTGCGATATGAGGAACGAAATCAGATCCGAGTTTAAAATTATATAACAAATTTTGTTTATCTGTAAAAATTACTCCAATGACAGGTATTCCTTTTCCCAAAGAACAGTCTTTTACAACGATTTCATAGCCTGTTTTTCTTTTTATGTGGTCAATTTTTTCATACACATTTGTTCCTTTAAATATTTCTAACGGAATAGTCGGAGGTGTAAGTTTACTGTAATATATTTCCGATGCAGCGTAACGTTCAAATATTTCGCAAATTCCCTGTAAAATTGCTTCTTCTTCCGTATTGCCTGCTGCCATACCATTTGAGCCTGTTGCATATAAAATCAGGCGAACAGGAATTAATATTTCTTTATTATCCGATACGGAATAGGACGGTATCATTAAACTTTCGTTTATTTGCAGTTTATCAATGAAAAAAGTATGTAAATATGATTCATCCTTTATATCATAAAGCTTCATTAATTCTTTGCCCCAATGTTCAATAATTTTATCAATACTCCAAACTTCTTCTTTTGGGTCGTACATAAAATCTAAAGAAGAATTGTTTTGTTTAAGTTTTTTTACATACAAAGAATTTTGCGGTAAAGTCTTAATATAATTATCAGCGGCATAAACAAGTCGATGGTCACTGAATAATATCCTGTTCTGAATTCTTTCCATAAATTCGGCATAACCACTTGCCATTGAATATTCAAATGATATTCCTTTGCCATTTGTGCCTATATCTGATTTATCCAGATTATGATTACCTATTATAATACGACAGGAATGCATTTTATTTGTTTCCCTGTGCCGGTCTTTTAATAATATGCCAACGCCTGCAAGAATGGACTGAATATTGTGTATTGTCTGTTCCGGTAAATGGCTTTTATATTTCTTATAATTTTTCATATTTGTAAAATGTATTTATTTTGTTAATATAAAATAGTTCTAATGTAATCTTGCATGGAAATCTTTGTTAAATTTACTTGTTGCAATAATTTAGGTGAGGTATATTCAATTAACGTATTTTGTATATACATAAGCAATAAAAAGATATCGAAACAATATACAGAAGGATTATTAAAACTATTTTTAGCAGAAAATCTATATGTCAACAATCCACCTCCACAAACATCTTTTACAATACAATTTCTGCATTTTTCACATAACACATCATCCTGATGGGCATTATAGAATTTATAAAAAATGTCTTCCTTAATTATATCATCTAATTCATTATTCATAATATTATATTTACCTACTAAGAAATTATTTTCGCAAATTCGTAATGTGTCAACAATATCAATATTGCCATTAGTTCTTATATCAATAGCTCCGTTAAAATTTCTGCCAAATAATTCTCCTCCTGCATAATTTTCATTTCCAAAAAACAAATTGATGGTATCTTCAAACATTCGTATTCTTGGTTTATGTTTGCTTTTGTCAAAATACCATACATCAAATAATTTTATTAGCCACAAACCAAGTTGATTAGCATTCATATCAAACTTTTCATAAGTAGAATCAGGAGGAAGGCAATCCATATATGATACAGATATATCTTTAAAAAAAGTATAATACTCATCAATATCTGTGCTGGTATTAATAACAGATAAAACGGATGGTGTTACATACTTTGTTGCAATGTTGTAACCAGCTATGATGTTATTATATGCTGCATGTCCAGTGGTTTTAAAAATTCTATTATTTGATGCTGTCTCGTTACCATCAATGCTTATACATACATGTATATTGTGCTTTTTAAATAATTTACAGAACGTTTCTGTTAATAGAGTTCCATTTGTTTGAATAGAATAATATAATTTTGCAGATATAACTATTTTCTCTGCCAATTTAATAAATTCTTCGTAAAATGATTTTCCTGCTATAAGCGGTTCTCCTCCGTGGAATATAATGAGAAATGAGTTTAATTTATTTTTTTTGCAGTATTGTTCTATCTTTTGTAATAATTGTTTTACTGTAACAAAATCTATAATATCAGGTTCATTCAGGTATGATTTATCTGTTTTATTATAAACATAACAATATTTGCATGAAAGATTGCATATACTTGTTACCTTTAGTATTACGCATTTTATAAGCATTATAAACATATTTGATTACAGAAAAAAGTACCTGAAATATAATATACTTAAATTACATTATTGGATAAAATATTTCAGGTAACTTTAAACATAGATACGTTAATAAACATCACGATATGGGCGGAATATTCCTGTAATAGGCATTATCTTGAGCCATCAACTGTGATGAGTCACCTGTTAAATTTCCCGAGTTACTCGTTCCTCCTTTAATCTTACCTAAAGATCTTTTATCTAATGCTTTGGAAATTTCTTTGGAGTTTTTTCTTAATTCATCCAGTGTTAATTTTACCTTTTTCATAATTATAAAATTTCTAATTTATGTTATCTTTCAGGCGTAACATTTTTGCCTTTTTTAATTTTTCACAAAAGTACAAACATGTTTTTTAAAAGAAAATGCTTTTTGCGTAAATAAAATTTCACACTGTGTATAATTTTATTTCACACTTTAAGATAAGTGCTTGTTATTTAACTATATCATAATAGTCATAATAGTCAGAGAATTCTGATATTTCGGATAATTCAGAAGATTCTTCCTTTTCTTTAAAATGTTTAAAGAAGTTATAATGCAATACCTTTGATATTTGCAGCAGTAATGCAGAGTCAATACTTGAACGCTTAAAAATGTCATATACATTTTCGCGCGTTTTATTTATTTGATTTGCAAATTCAGTAACAGTAAGCGAACTTTGGCTTACCTTTTGCCGTATGATATTACCTATATGAACTTCATTTTTGTTCATTTTTATTTATTTTACATACCGCAAATTTAATAATCTTATTTTATAATTACCAAAATTTTTAATAAGATATTTCATTTTAACTGCTTAAGTTTAAAATTGAAACCGGATTTATTATATAAATACATGCATTCTTTATAAATGAATGGATTTTTGGTTTATTTTTATCGGTTTTTTGAATAAAATTCTTACATTTATAAATATCATTTGCATCATAATATAAATAAATACCATGTTAACAGTATTTTATATATCAAGGCGTTTTTCTATTTTTTAACAAAGTAGTTATTAAGTAACGACTGCTTGAAGCATGAAAATAAACTTTACGCGTTTACAAAATTGCACTATCTTTGCAGATATTTTTTACAAAACGAAATTACTGTATTATGACAATTTCTTATAACTGGCTGAAAGATTATCTGAATTTCAGCGAAACGCACGAGCAGATAGCCGAAATACTTACAAATATCGGTCTTGAAGTAGAATCGGTAGAAGTACGCGAAACCATTAAAGGCGGACTTGCGGGCATAGTTCTCGGACGCGTGCTTACATGCGAAAATCATCCCAATTCCGACCATTTGCATATAACAACCGTAAATATTGGCGACGAACAGCCTTTGCAAATTGTTTGCGGAGCGCCTAACGTTGCCGCAGGACAAAAGGTTGCTGTTGCTACGATCGGCTCTACGCTTTATTTTTTGTCGGGCGATGAAGTGAAAATCAAACGGTCGAAAATCCGCGGCGTTGAATCGTTCGGAATGATTTGCGCCGAAGACGAACTTGGCACAGGCAGCGACCATTCGGGCATTATGGTAATTGATACAAATGCCTGCGAAGGAACGCCGATTAATAAAATTTTAGAGCTTGAAAACGATTATGTATTTGAAATAGGATTGACTCCAAACCGTATTGACGCCGCTTCGCATTATGGCGTTGCCCGCGACCTGGCGGCTTATATGAAATCAAACGGCGGAAATGTAACACTGAAACTTCCCGAAATTGACGGTTTCAAAATCGACAGTACCGACAACGCTTATGAAATACTTGTTGAAAACGCCGATGCATGTCCTCGCTATGCCGGAATTACCATTTCCGATATTCAGATTGCGCCTTCGCCCGACTGGCTGCAAAAACGGCTGAAAGCAATTGGCATAAATCCCAAAAACAATGCGGTAGATATTACGAACTTCATCATCCACGAACTCGGACAGCCTTTACACGCTTTTGATGCCGACAGGATAGACGGCAAAAAGGCTGTAATAAGAACCTGCGCCGAAGGTACATCCTTCATAACTCTCGACGGCATTGAACGCAAGCTCGACAGCAACGACCTGATGATTTGCAGCGCAACGCGTCCGATGTGTATTGCCGGCGTATTCGGCGGACTGGATTCGGGAATCTCAAACGAAACAAGGAATATATTTCTCGAATGTGCCTGTTTCAATCCTGTGTGGATTAGAAAAACAGCGCGGCGGCACGGACTGCATACCGATGCCTCGTTTCTTTACGAGCGCGGAACAGATCCGAACATTATTCCTTACGCAATTCGCCGTGCGGCATTGCTATTCAAGGAAATTGCAAAAGGCAAAATTTCGTCTGAAATCAAGGATATTTCTGCTAAAACATTCGAACCTTGCACTGTAAAATTATCGTACAAAAATATTGACAGACTTACAGGAAAAAAAATCGACCACGATAAAATAAAAACAATACTCGAATCTCTTGAAATAAAAATAACCGGCGAAAATGAAGATACGCTTTTAGTACAAGTTCCGTCATACAGGGTAGATGTTACACGCGAGTGCGATGTGATTGAAGAAATTCTCAGAATTTACAGTTACAACAATGTCGATGTGCCTTCGGAATTGCGTTCCTCACTGTCGTATCAGCCAAAACCAGACAGTGAGGAAACAGTAAATATTGTTGCCGATTTTTTATCGAACAATGGTTTTACCGAAATAATGTCGAACTCGCTGACATCAAGCTCGTATTATGAAAATTTAAGAAATTTCGATACAAAAACTCTGGTAAAAATATTAAATCCTCTGAGCAGCGAATTGAATGTAATGCGCCAAACGCTTTTGTTCAACGGGCTTGAGGCTATTGCTCATAACGCAAACCGAAAAAACAGCGATTTGAAACTTTACGAATTTGGAAATATTTATTCGTACAGTCACGATATTGCTGATGGAACGTTAAAAAGTTATACCGAAGATTATCGTCTCTCGATTTTTGTAACAGGTGCAAACACACAGCTTTCGTGGAACGTTCAGTTTGAGAAATCTACATTTTTCACACTGAAGAAAACGGTTGAACGCCTGTTTTTACGGTTAGGCATAAATATTAACGAATTACAGACGGCAATAAAAACCTGTCCGTTTTCGGGTGAAGAATTGACTTATATGCTTAAAAACGGTAAAACCATTGCAGCCATCAGCATTGTTGACAGGAATATTAGAGAAAGATGCGATGTAAAACAGGATGTTTTTGTTGCGGAAATTTATTGGGCGCAATTAATGAAACATCTCAAAAATTATTCGGTAACATATAAGGAACTGCCCAAATATCCCGAAGTTCGCAGAGATTTTGCCCTTGTAATTGATAAGAACGTAACTTACAGGCAGCTTTACGAGATTGCTTTTACAACAGAAAAAAAATTTCTCAAAAACGTTACTCTGTTTGATGTTTATGAAGGCGATAGCTTACCCGATGGCAAAAAACAGTACGCTTTGAGCTTTGTATTGCAGGATGAAGATAAAACTCTTGCCGATACGCAAATCGAGCGAATAATGCAAAATCTTCTTAATGCCTTTGCTGCACATGCAGGAGCCGCATTGCGATAACATTACAGGGTGTATTCGCTGTAAATAATAATATAGCCTTATTATAAAGATTGTTTTGTTTGTCAATTTATATTGATTCAGATTAGCCGGCAATATAAGATGCGTTTCATTGCGTCGGGTTAAAACTCTGTCTAAAAGGAATGGCTGATTATTTGAGCCGGCGAAAAACAAAAAAAACTTGATAATTTATTCTATTTCCCAAAATCTGATTAATTTTACACTTTGTAACTTTAAATCATAAACAGTAAAAATGTACAGAACACATACTTGCGGCGAGCTTCGCATACAAAACAAATCAGACAAAGTAATACTTTCCGGCTGGGTACAGCGAATACGCGAACTCGGAGCCATGACCTTTATCGACCTGCGCGACCGTTACGGAATTACGCAACTTGTTGTTGCTGACAAATCGACGGATGAAGTAAAACAAATAACCGCCGGGCTTGGTCGCGAATTTGTAATTCAGGCTGAAGGCGAAGTAAAGGAACGCTCTGCAAAAAACGCAAAAATAGATACCGGCGACATTGAAATTGCAGTTGACAAAATCACTGTTTTGAACAAGTCCGAAGTGCCTCCGTTTACCATAGAGGACAATTCGGATGGCGGAGACGATTTGCGAATGAAGTACAGGTATTTGGATTTGCGGCGTAATCCGCTGAAACGCGCATTGTCGTTGCGGCATAAAATGGCTCAGGAAGTGCGGAAATATCTGGATTCGCAAAATTTTCTCGAAATAGAAACGCCCTGCCTTATAAAATCCACGCCCGAAGGCGCTCGCGACTTTGTTGTGCCTTCGCGTGTAAATGCAGGCGAATTTTATGCGCTCCCGCAATCGCCGCAAACATTCAAACAAATACTTATGGTTGCAGGCTACGACCGTTACTTTCAAATTGTTCGCTGTTTCCGCGATGAGGATTTGCGTGCCGACCGTCAGCCGGAATTTACGCAGATTGACTGCGAAATGTCGTTTGTCGAACAGAAAGATGTTTTATTGATGTTCGAAGGTCTGGCAAAGCATCTTTTCAAAAATGTGTTGAATGTTGAGTTAGATAAAGTACCGCAAATGCCGTATGCCGATGCAATGAAATATTACGGCAGCGACAAGCCTGATATTCGTTTTGACATGAAAATAAGCGAAATTACGGAACTTGTTAAAAACAGCGGATTTTCGATATTCGACAGTTCGGAATATGTCGGCGCAATTTGTGCAAAAGGTTGCAGCTCATATACACGCAGACAAACGGACGAGCTTGCCGAATGGGTAAAACGCCCGCAAATAGGAGCATCGGGATTGATTTATGTCAGGATTGGAGAAGATGGAATAAAATCGAGTATCGACAAATATTTTACAGCCGAACAGTTGCAGAAAATTGCCGACAAAACAGAAGCGCAGCAGGGTGATTTGATTCTGATACTTTGCGGAACGAAGAAAAAAGCGCAGGGACAATTGGGAACTTTGCGGCTGGAAATGGGTAACAGATTGGGATTGCGTAACGTAAACAAATTTGCTCCGCTGTGGGTTGTTGATTTTCCTCTGTTTGAATGGGACGACGAAACGCAGCGGTTTTATGCAATGCATCACCCGTTTACATCGCCCAAGCCCGAAGATGTTGACAGGTTTTACAGCAACAAAAACGAAGATATAGGCAATGTGAATGCAAATGCCTACGACTTTGTTGTGAATGGCGTTGAGCTTGGAGGCGGCTCAATTCGTATTTTCGACAGAAAACTACAGCAGCGAATGTTTGAGATACTTGGATTTACGCCCGAAGCTGCCGAAGCTCAATTTGGATTTTTGATGAATGCATTTAAGTACGGAGCGCCTCCGCATGGCGGAATTGCTTTTGGCTTCGACCGCTTTTGCGCAATGTTTGGCGGAAGCGATTCGATACGCGACTATATTGCTTTCCCAAAAAACAACAGCGGCAGAGATGTTATGATTGATTCTCCTTCGCCTGTTGACGACTCTCAACTGGAAGAATTGTCGATAAAGGTTGATATAAAACAAAAATAAAGACAACGACGGTTTTTTCAAAAACAGTATACGCTTGCATTAAAACCGTAAATTAAAAACCCCGACAGAAATTTGAAAGACTGCCGGGGTTTTTATTTCATCATTCCATTTTCAAGACTGCTAAAAACGCTTCTTGCGGAACTTCAACGCTGCCTATTTGACGCATGCGTTTTTTGCCTTTTTTCTGTTTTTCCAAAAGTTTGCGTTTGCGCGTAATGTCGCCGCCATAACATTTTGCGGTAACATCCTTGCGCACGGCTTTCACTGTTTCGCGGGCAATTATTTTTGCGCCTATTGCAGCCTGAATAGCTATGTCGAACTGTTGCCGCGGGATTAGCTCTTTTAATTTCTCGCACATTTTTCTGCCGAAATCGTATGCATGACTGCGGTGCGTGAGGCTTGAAAGCGCATCTACCTGCTCGCCGTTCAGAAGAATATCCAGCTTAATCAAATCGGCTGATTGATAATTGGTAAGTGAATAGTCGAACGAAGCATATCCGCGGGAAATGCTTTTAAGCTTGTCGTAAAAGTCGAAAACTATTTCCGATAACGGCATATCGAAAGTAAGCTCTACTCTGTCGGTTGTCAGGAACGACTGGTTCTTCAATGTGCCGCGTCTGTCGAGACACAGCTTGACAACTGCGCCGAGGTATTCGCTTTTTGTTATTATCTGCGCCGAAATATACGGTTCTTCGATACGGTCGATAGCGGTTTGCGCCGGCAGCCCCGAAGGATTATGAACAACGGTTTTTTCGCCGCCTGTTGTGTAAACATCAAAAGATACGTTTGGCACGGTTGTAATCACGTCCATGTCGAATTCGCGATACAGGCGCTCCTGAATGATTTCGAGGTGCAGCAGTCCGAGAAAGCCGCAGCGAAACCCGAAACCCAAAGCCATTGACGATTCGGGTTCAAAGGTGAGCGATGCATCGTTGAGCTTTAATTTTTCCATTGCAGCGCGTAGCTCTTCATATTCGTCGGTTGACACCGGATAAACTCCTGCAAACAGCATTGGCTTTACGTCTTCAAATCCGTCTATATTAGCATTGCATGGATTTTCGACATGCGTTATGGTATCGCCCACCTTTACTTCGGTTGCTGTTTTTATGCCCGATATTATGTATCCCACATCTCCGGCTCTGATTTCGCTTCGCGGCAGCAGCGCAAGTTTAAGCACTCCGACTTCATCGGCTTCGTATTCTTTGCCTGTCGCAAAAAACTTTACCTTGTCACCCTTGCGGATAATTCCGTTTTTTACTTTGAAATATGCAATTATTCCTCGAAACGAATTGAAAACCGAATCGAAAATCAATGCCTGCAGCGGAGCATTTATATCGCCTTGCGGAGGTTTTATGCGGTTGATGATTGCTTCCAGAATTTGCGGTACGCCTTCGCCTGTTCTTCCGCTGGCAAGGATTATATCCTGCCGGGGACATCCTGTCAAATCAACTATCTGGTCGCTTACTTCTTCAATCATTGCCGCCGCCATATCGATTTTATTAAGCACCGGGATGATTTCCAAATCGTTTTCGAGCGCCAGATAAAGATTTGATATTGTTTGCGCCTGAATGCCTTGAGTGGCATCTACAACAAGCAGCGCGCCTTCGCACGAAGCAATTGCCCGCGACACTTCATACGAAAAATCAACATGACCCGGAGTATCAATCAGGTTTAGAATATATTTCTCACCGTTGTATATATATTCCATTTGTATTGCATGGCTTTTTATGGTAATGCCCTTTTCGCGCTCCAAATCCATGTCATCAAGCACCTGATCCTGGAAATCGCGTTCCGACAGCGTATTTGTCGTTTGCAGCAAACGGTCGGCGAGCGTGCTTTTCCCGTGGTCGATATGGGCAATTATGCAGAAATTACGAATGTTATTCATTTATTGTATCTTGATATTTTGCGCAAAGATAATTAAAATAGTTGACAGACAATAGTTGAAGAATTTGCAGCTGAATTTGACGCTTTTCGATGCCGGCTCTTACATATTTCAATAGCATGTAGAATAAAAGCGGCAAATAAATAAGGTTTAACCTTAAATTGACGGCACAGATGCGGCTTGGGGCGGTACAATAAAAAACAGTTAATATTTTATTCATTTGCATGTAAAGTTAAAAAAAATATTTATACCTTTGTAACACTGACGGGCAAGTAAAATTCAGGCGTGCCCGTCTCGTTTTCACAACACGGTGGTCTTGATGCTTAAAGATGGCGATCTTATTGTTTGAAGACGGCGGTCTTGTGGTTTAAAGATGGCGATGTTGACATTTAAAGACGGTGGTCTTGCGAATGCAAGATGGCGATGTTTAAAATTCACAATTTAATGATCTAAAAATTTGGATATTCAATCGTCAATGGTAAATACAACAACAGTAAATAAAAAACATTCTGTCAAGGGCAGAATATTGGTAGAAAAAGAAACAAACTCTAACCTGACGGGTTTACAATAAAGACATTATGCGCCCAAATTCAACTTGATTGCGCTTTGTATAATCTTAATCCATATTGCTGATCATTTTCCGAAGATGGCTAATGAAAGAAAAGCGTCCGGTTGCTGTAAGCTGCAGCGGCAATCAATATTGCAAAAACAATAAATTCTGCAATCCATTTGTGCTTTACGAGCTGTGAAAACCTTGTAAGCAAGTAAGCGGTCGAAATGCCGAACAGCATGATGCCGTATGACTGCATGCTCTGTATAAAAACGGTAATGACAGCCGATGTAACAAATATAAAATAAAACAGGTTGTTAATCATTCGCTGTATAGTTTTTGTGTATTTACTGACTTTAAGCATTGAAAACAAAGTTACAACAAAAACAAATCCCATAAAAGCCGCAGAAAAATTATCAAAATCAAACAGACCCGCGAACAGATTATTAAAGTTGTTTTCGACTGCATACAGCATCAAATTTATATCGTGATGTGCAAGCTGAAAAAAATAAAGTAAAAAAACGAAAGGCGTAAGCAATCCTAAAATCATGGATATTATGGTACGCCAAGTCATTATGCCAAAAATCCAAATGCCTGCTGTTAAATTTATTATGGCTATAATAAATGGAAATGAAAACATAATGGAAATGCCTGTAAAAAACGCTGCAATAAAAACCGGAGATTTTATTTGACCGCTATGATATGTGCGGAAAAGATTATAAAATGCACACATCTGAAAAACCAGCGCACACACGCTGCCGGCAATGGTTTGAGCATCTGTAAAAACGCTTACGGTACACAAAAACAGTATTGCGGCAAGATATTTTCTGCCGGGCAAAATATCGTACAGCGAAAGCACTATTATAAAACAGTATGAACATATCAGCAACAACGATATTTCGGCGAATACCGACAGGTAGATATTTGTTTGTGCCAGCAAACCCAAAATCGTGTCTGCCGGAATAATCGGCAGAGGATTAGCTTCATGAAAAACCGTTATTTTTTGCCAAAACAAAATAGTAATGCAAAACAAAATAAAAACAAACCGTTTTACGCCTCTATGCCGGAAAGTATCAAGAATCATTTTTTGCCGTTAAGTATGTCCTGTCCGATATCCTTGCGAAAATACATATCTCGAAATTCGATTTTGGCTATGCTTGAATACGATTTTTTCAAAGCATTTTCAACTGTATCGTCAAGTGATGTTACAGCTAAAACTCTGCCTCCCGAAGTTTGCAGCCTGTTATTGCATACGGTTGTTCCCGCCTGAAAAACAATACTTTCATCAACAGTTTCGATGCCCGAAATTTCCATTCCTTTTTTGTACGCATCGGGATATCCGCCCGAAGCGCAAATCACTGTAACCGCCGCCTGTGCATAAGTTTCACATTTTTTGCTGCTGAGAGTTTTGGTCGCAACGCCTTCCAACAAATCAAGCAAATCGGCATTAAGTCGCGGGAGAACGGCTTCCGTTTCCGGATCGCCCATTCTTACGTTGTATTCAATCACGTAAGGTTCGCCGCAGTCATTCATAAGTCCAAGGAAAATAAATCCCTGATAATCTATTTTTTCGGCTTGCAACCCGGCAATCGTTGGCTCAATAATTTTTGAACAGACTTTTTGCCTGAATATGCTGTCGACAAAATAAACAGGCGATACGGCGCCCATTCCTCCTGTGTTTGCGCCCTTGTCGCCATCGCTCGCCCGCTTGTAATCTTTGGCTTCGGGCAGCAATTTATATGAAATGCCATCGGTTACGACAAACATCGAAACTTCAATGCCTTTCAAAAATTCTTCGATAACCACTTTACGGCTTGCCGCTCCGAATTTCCCGTTAAGCATTTCTGCGAGAGCTGCTTTTGCTTCATCAATATTTTCGCAAATTACAACTCCCTTGCCTGCTGCAAGCCCATCCGCCTTGAGAACATAAGGAGCATCGAGCGTTTCGAGAAATTCAAAGCCGCTGTTAATATTTTCAACTGTAAATGTTTTATGGCGGGCTGTGGGGATGTTGTATTTTTGCATGAACTTTTTTGCAAAATCCTTGCTGCCTTCGAGCATTGCTCCCTCTTTGGATGCTCCTATCACGGCAATGCTTTTCAACTGTTCGCTGTTTGTAAAAAAATCGTAAATGCCGTTTACCAGCGGTTCTTCGGGACCAACAACAAGCATATTTATTTCTTTTGCAATACAGAATTTTTTGATTTCCTCAAAATCATTTATGCCGATGTTCACGTTTTGTCCCACTAATGCCGTTCCCGGATTGCCGGGTGCGATATACAGATTTTTCAATTTTTTGCTTTGCGCGATTTTCCATGCAAACGCATGCTCTCTCCCTCCCGAGCCTAATAATAAAACATTCATTTCAATAAAATTTATCCGTAAAAATATTTGTCGCCTGCAAAAATAATAATATTATTCAAAATTTTATATAAATATTTTCAACATATATCATTTGTACATCATAAATTATTTATACCTTTGCAATCCTAAAAAATATGATTTTTACAAAACAAATTGAAAATATAAATAAAAATGGCTGTTTTAGAGCAAATTAGAACAAAAGCGGGTTGGCTGATTTTAATTATTATTAGCATCGCCCTTCTTTCATTCATTATCGACCCGACATCGTTGCAATCTGTTAGCAACATGTTTTCGTCGAAAAATAATGTTGGGGAAATAAACGGTACGGTAATTTCGTACCAGGATTATTCACGCCGAATGGAATATTATACTCAGGTAGAACAAATTCTTTATCAGGGTCAGCAGGTTGAAGGAATGGCTGATAACGCAAAGGAAAATGCATGGTTTTCGTTTATCAATCAAAATATTTTTGAAAGGGAATATGCTAAAATCGGTTTGACTGTTTCGGATATCGAACTTATAGATTTGGCAAAAGGCGATAATCTTTCGCCTATTATCATGAATTTTTTTGCCGATCCTGCTACAGGGCAACCGAACTGGGAAAACATTAATTATTTCTGGGCAAATGCAGACGGCAATCTCGACAGACAGATGCTGATAGGCTACCTTGAAAATGAAATAATAAAAAACCGGAAATTTGAAAAATACAGCGCGCTGGTCAGCAAGTCGGAATATATCAACAGCGTGCAACTCAAAAGCGGCGTTGCCGACCGTTCGACTAATGTTGAATTTAACTATGTGGTGCAGAATTACAGCGCTGAACGCGACAGTTCAATTGTTGTAACAGATAGAGAAATATCACGATATTACAACGAGAATAAAAATCGTTACGAGCAGACGGAATCGCGCGATGTGGAATATACTGTTTTTTCCATTCTCCCATCCGAAGAAGATTTTGTAAAGGCAAAAGAAAAAATGGATGCAATAGCAGTCGATTTTGCAGCAACAACGGATGCCCGTCTGTTTGCTACGGCAAATTCGGATGTAACGCCATCTGCAAAATATTACAAAAAGGATGAATTGGGTTCAGACCTTGCGGAATTTGCATTTTCGTCAACAAAAGAAGATATTCTTCCCGTTTATCTTGATAATTATTCATATAAAACAGCCCGCATAAGCGATATTAAAAATCTTCCCGACTCGGTTCGCGCCCGCCATATTCTTATACGCTACGAACAGACGCAGGAAAGCTATGATGCGGCAAAATACAAAGCCGACAGCTTGTTTAATATGCTGAAAGCAGATCTTTCGCTGTTTCCTGTGATTGCATTGACAAACAGCGCAGATGGCTCGGCTCAAAGCGGCGGCGACCTTGGCTGGTTTCAAGATGGATCAATGGTTCAGCCTTTCAATGATTCGTGCTTTCTTCAGCCCGCCGGCAAAATTATGCAGGTTGAAACCCAATACGGATTTCATATTTTGCAGGTAACAGAACGTGGAAAAGAAATAAAAAAAGTGCAGATTGCAACCATCGAACGTGAAATTTTGCCCGGCAAAACCACGCTCAACAACATTTACACAATGGCTAATGATGTGGTAATTGCAAGCGGAAAAACCCATGATAAGTTTATCGAATACTTACAGGAAAAAGGCATTGAACTGAAAAAGGAAAATCAGCTGCAGCGCTCGGCAACGCGAATAGCAACTTATGATGATGCAAAAGAACTGGTTCGCTGGGTTTACAATGCCAAAATAAACGATGTTTCGGATGTAATTGAAATCGACAACAGACAGCAGCTTGTAGTTGCCTCTGTTGTAAAAATAAAAGAAGATGGCTTTTCTCCCCTTAGCGATGAAAAAGCAGGCATAGAAGCAACGTTGCGGCAGGAAAAAGAGCATCAGGCGGCAGCTGAAAAAATGAAACAGGCAATGAACGGCGTAACAACGCTCGAAGACCTTGCAGCCAAGCTTGGCACTGATGTTAAGCAATCGGTGGACGGAACAAATTTTGGTTCGCTGTATATTTCGGGCTTGGGAGTTGAACCCAAGCTGGCGGCAGCATTAAGCGGCAGCAGCGAAAACAGGCTTTACGGTCCTGTTGCGGGCGATATTGGCGTATATGCTTATTCCGTTACGACAAAAAGAATTGACGAAGGCTACACCGAAGAACTGGAACGAGACCGTATTGTACGCGCATCTGCGAGTAAATCGTTTTATAATGCGCTGCTGAAAACTGCAAAGGTAAAAGATTTGCGTCCAAACTTTTTTTAAGCAGCCGTAATATTAATTTTATGGAACGGGATTAAAGGCAACAGTCCCGTTCTTATATTTTAAATGGTAATGATGCCAAAAATGGTTGGTAATTTTCCCCGAAAAAACTGTAACGCTTGAAAGTAAAGAGGATTTTGTAGAAGAGTAACACATCTGCCCGTTTCGCTCTTAAATGCTTTCTGATTGACAAACAAAATCTTTGTACTGTGCAATCAATGTACTAAAACAACAACCAAATATTCCCACTTTTTACAATTATCTATCGTATATAAGCGCTTTATTAATAAACGCAAAGTGTACATATCATTGCTGTATACTTTTTGTCATATATCCTCCGTTTTTAGATGTCAACCTATATCGGGACATGATAATACGCGGCAACTTTAAAATTTATTCTATTTTTCACATATATTAAATATGCTATTCAAAATATTTCATTTACTTTTGCGGAAGTAAAATATTAAATTTATAAAACAATGAAAGCATTAAAAATCATATTAAAATCGCTGGCAATTATAATCGTACTGTTGATATTGATTATTATCAGCGTTCCAACACTGTTTAGAGGTAAAATAGAAACGATTGCAAAGAATACAATCAACGAAAGTGTAAATGCGCATGTCAATTTTAACAATCTGAACATAACTGTTTTAAAAACCTTTCCAAACGTAACCGTATCGCTGGAAAACATAAATATTACGGGTATCGGCAATTTCGAAGGCGACACGCTTGCCGACATTAAATCAATTTCGATAGTTGTTGATGTTTGGGCGCTTATAAAGGGTGATTTTGTGATAAAGTCGGTGTCGGTTGATCATCCTTATATTAAAGCGCGTTTGCTTGCCGATGGCAGCGCTAACTGGGATATAATGAAACCCGACGAAACGCCTGTTGACGAAGTGTCCGAAGAAAAATCATCGGAATTTAAATTGAATCTCGAAAAACTTGAAATAAAAAACGCCGATATTGTTTATGATAACGCAGCGGATGCGATGCTTGCCAATATAAGAGGCATGCATCTTAATTTAAAAGGCGAACTTTCGTCGGCTCATGATGTTATTTCATTGTCGATCCGGTCAGATGATGTGAGCGTGTACAGCAACAAATCGCCACTTGTGTCAAGTATTGCGCTTGCAGTAAACGGAAACTTCGATGCCGACCTGACCAACAACGTATTCACATTAAAAGAAAATGAAATACAGATAAATAAAATGGCTCTGAAAGCCGATGGCGTCATAAAGGCAAATGACAACGGCATCGATTTCGACTTGACTTACGGATTAAAAGTTACATCGTTGAAGTCGCTGCTGGGGCTGATACCTTCTTCGATTATAGCCGAAGTGAACGATATTGATACGCAGGGCGACCTGTCGATGAATGCGACAATGAAAGGATTGCTCAGCGAAAACTCAATGCCTGTCATAACGCTTGCCCTGAAAGTGAAAGATGGCTATGTAAAATATTCGGGATTTTCGGATGCAATAAAAAATCTTAACATCGACCTTGATATGATTTTGAATAAAAACAAGGACGCAAGCAGCATTATTAATCTATCAAGATTCAGTCTGGATATAATCAATAATCCGTTTTCGATTTCAGGCAAAATATTGTATCCGTTTACCGACCCCGAAATGAATTTTACGACAAACGGCAAGATAGATTTTACATCATTACGCAGATGCTTACCTCTTACAAACATTTCACTCGACGGCACGCTTAATGCAAACATTGCTTTTGCGGGATTACTGTCGCAGATAGAAAACAGGCAATACGAGAAAATAATACTCAGCGGAGCGTTGTCGCTGAGTAACTTTAAAATGAAACTCGACGGTATGGCTTCGGACATAGATATCGAAAATGCATCGTTAATGTTCAAGCCTGCATATTGCCAGCTCAATTCATTTGACGCAAAAATGGGTAAAAGCGATTTGCATCTTTCGGGACATTTCGAAAACATGTTGCCTTATGTGTTTAAAGGCAGCCCGCTAAAGGGAAATCTTAATCTGAAATCGGCATTGTTCGATTGCAACGATTTTCTGACGATAAGCCCCACTTCCGAAGCAGCTCAATCTGCAAGCGTTTCGGACACCGGAGTAATAATTTTGCCCGCAAACATCGACTTTGCAATAAACGCAAACGCCGATAAGCTTGTTTACGACAATATTACGATGACAAACTTTTCAGGTACCATGAGCCTGAAAGAAGGAAAACTGAATATTGACAAAATAGCAAGCAATACCGCAGGAGGACAAATAAACGTTTCGGGTTCGTATTTTGCTCAGGCTGCCGATAAAGCTGCTGTGAAAATAAATTTATCGCTCGCGGATGTCAATATCGGCGATGCGGCAAAAACCTTCGACATATTTGGAAAATTTGCTCCGATACTGGAAGACGCCAGCGGCAAAGTAAGTTTACTGTTTGATTTCAGTTCCGAACTGGATAAAAACATGAACATCGACTATAAGACACTGAACGCCGAAGGCTCATTCAAAACCAAAGACTTGTTGATGTCTGCAAATGAAAGTATCAACAAGCTGGCAAATCTCCTGAAAATCGACAGCATAAAATCAATAAAAAACGTAAATCTTCATTTTGCAGTCAAAAACGGCATGATAAAAATAAATCCCTTTGATGTGAAAATAGGAAACTTCGATATGAAAATCGGCGGAGAACACGGACTTGCAAGCGATTTGAACTATGATGCCGATGTTGATATTCCGGCAGGAAAAATAGGTTCCGATATTAATAATACATTATCGAAGCTGGGAATTTCGAGTTCGGGAGCAGGCAACAAAATAAAAGTGGGCGTAAAAATCAAGGGAACAATGAAAAATCCAGCATTCAGTCTTGGATTACCAAAATACGGAAGCGCATCTTCATCTTTGCTCAACGGTGCAGCAGGCAATATCAAGGAAAGCATAAATGCAACCGTTGATTCTCTTAAAAATCAGGCAAAAGATAAACTCGAAACAGTTATAGATTCTGCAAAACACAAGGTTGAAGAAAAAGTAAAGGATAAGGCGGCAAACCTGCTGAATAATCTGTTAAACAGGAAAAAAGAATAAGATAAATAGTTACAGGAAGATTTTGGATAAATTTCGTGTCGCAAGCGTAAAATTACTTTGTTTCCGGCATTTACTTGTGCAAAATCATAGAATACGGCAGATGGCATACATGCAAAAAATAGCCGGTAAAGTAGTATAGTAGCCTTTATAAATATTGAGATGCAAAGAAATTTATTGAATTCGATTAAAAGATTTTAAGTGATGAGTGACATTAGGTAATAAATTTATTTTTAATGGGCATATTTAATGGTTATACGTATCAGTGCTGATTTACGTACAAAAAATGCAGTAATACAGACAGGTTGATATTTGCAATCACTGATTTTTAAAAATATTTTGTGAAAAAAATAAAAATATATTTGTGATTTTGAAAAAAGTTGTATCTTTGCACTTCCAAAATTTTAGGGTCTCTAATAGTTTTGCAGAAACAAGCCTCTTTAGCTCAGCTGGCCAGAGCACGTGATTTGTAATCTCGGGGTCGTTGGTTCGAATCCGACAAGAGGCTCAAAAATTGGAAATGGAGAATTAAGAATCAAAAGATTCAACTAATTCGTTTGCCAATTTCGAAGGGAGAATACCAGAGTGGCCAAATGGGGCAGACTGTAAATCTGCTGGCGTACGCCTACGGTGGTTCGAATCCATCTTCTCCCACGCATTTTGCGGAAGTAGCTCAGTTGGTAGAGCATTAGCCTTCCAAGCTAAGGGTCGCGAGTTCGAACCTCGTCTTCCGCTCAAAATCAATAAGTTCCGAATCTGAAATTATGATTGTCGGAGTTTATTGTTGTATTTTCAAAGTCGCTGTTTTTGTTAAGATAAATATAATTTAAGAACGTGACATGCCAGCGTAGCTCAGGGGTAGAGCACTTCCTTGGTAAGGAAGGGGTCGCGAGTTCAATTCTCGCCGCCGGCTCTGGCTCAAAAAATAGTTAGGGTTTGGTAATATGGAAATGAAAATACTAAACACAAACTGTAAAAATAAAATAGTATTAATATATTTTTAACGTTAAAAAAAAATAAAAAATTATGGCAAAAGAAAAATTCGACAGATCAAAACCGCACGTTAACGTTGGTACGATCGGTCACGTTGACCACGGTAAAACAACACTTACCGCAGCTATTACAATGGTATTGGCAAAAAAAGGTCTTTCGACAATTATGACATTCGACCAAATTGACAATGCCCCGGAAGAAAAAGAACGTGGTATTACAATCAATACGGCTCACGTTGAATATCAAACCGCAGCGCGTCACTATGCTCACGTAGACTGTCCGGGGCACGCCGACTATGTAAAAAACATGGTTACAGGCGCAGCTCAAATGGATGGTGCTATTTTGGTCGTTGCAGCAACAGATGGTCCGATGCCTCAGACAAACGAACACGTACTTTTGGCACGTCAGGTAAACGTTCCCAAAATAGTTGTATTTTTGAACAAATGCGACATGGTAGATGACCCTGAAATGTTAGATCTTGTAGAAATGGAAGTTCGCGATTTGCTGAACAGAAATAACTTTGATGGCGACAATGCTCCGGTTATTCGCGGCTCGGCTCTCGGCGCATTAAACGGTGAACCGCAATGGGAAGAAAAAGTTATTGAACTTATGGATGCAGTTGATACATACATTCCTATTCCTGTTCGCGACAATGAAAAGCCATTCCTTATGCCTGTTGAAGACGTATTCTCAATTACAGGACGCGGAACAGTTGCAACAGGTCGTATCGAAACAGGTATTATTAAAATAGGCGATGAAATGGAAATCATCGGTCTTGGCGAAAAACCGAGAAAAACAACATGTACGGGCGTTGAAATGTTCCGTAAGCTGCTTGATTCGGGCGAAGCAGGCGATAACGTAGGCTTGTTGCTTCGCGGTATCGACAAGAAAGAAGTAAAACGCGGACAGGTTATTGCAAAACCGGGTTCAATTACTCCTCATACGCTGTTTGAAGCGGAAATTTACGTGTTGAAAAAAGAAGAAGGCGGACGCCACACACCGTTCCACAATAAGTATCGTCCACAATTCTATTTGCGCACGCTCGACGTAACAGGCGAAGTGCAACTTCCTACAGGAGTAGAAATGGTAATGCCGGGAGATAACGTAACCATTAATGTCAAACTGATTTATCCTGTTGCTATAAACCAGGGGTTACGCTTTGCTATTCGCGAAGGCGGACGCACTGTTGGCGCAGGTCAAATCACAAAAATACTGGAATAATCAATCAAAACATTCGGCTGTGAGTTTTATAGCCGAAGTTTTAGGGGTGTAGTTCAAGGGCAGAATAGCGGTCTCCAAAACCGTTGATGGGAGTTCGAATCTCTCCACCCCTGCAAAAATTGTTAAGAGTTACGACTTAACAGCTTTGTATTTAATAACAGGTAAACTACGGCGGCTTCCACACCAAAAGTTTGCAAACAAAAATTATTAAAAATGGTAAAGAAAATTAAGACATATCTGCAAAATGCCTATACCGAGCTTGTGAACAAAGTCTCATGGCCAACATGGAAAGAATTGCAAAGTAGCGCATTACTGGTAATGCTTGCTTCATTAATCCTTGCTATTGTTGTTTTTGGGATGGATATTTTTCTCGAAAACTTTATGAAGTTTATTTACAGCATTAAAAATTTGTAATTTTATAAAACGAGAAAATAGATATGAACGAACCTGTAAAAAAATGGTATGTTCTTAGAGCTGCAGGCGGGAAAGAAAAGAAAGCGAAAGAATATATAGAAAACGAAAAACGTTTGAAAGGATATGTTTCGCAAGTACTCATTCCGACAGAAAAAATTTATCAAATAAAAAACGGTAAAAAAATTCTGAAAGAACGGGTATTCTATCCCGGATATGTTTTAGTTGAGGTTGTTCTTACCGGCGAAGTACAGCATATATTGCGTAATATTCCGCACGTTTCGGGATTTCTTACCGAAAAGAAAGGAGGCGATCCTGTTCCGTTGCGTGAAAATGAAGTTAACAGAATATTAGGCAGAGTAGATGAAATGGCTTTGGATGGAGAAGAAATAATAATACCTTTTGTAGTTGGCGAGCCTGTTAAAGTTACAGATGGAGCTTTCAACGGATTTTCGGGTACTATAGAAGAAGTAAATGAAGAGACGAAAAAACTTGTAGTGATGGTAAGAATCTTCGGACGACAAACACCACTCCAGTTAGACTTCGTACAAGTGCAAAAAGAATAAATTAAAAGTATTTTGAAATGGCAAAAGAAATTGCTGGACTAATAAAATTACAGATAAAAGGAGGCGCGGCAAATCCGTCACCCCCCGTGGGTCCTGCGTTAGGTTCCAAAGGCGTAAACATTATGGAGTTTTGCAAACAGTTTAATGCGCGCACTCAAGATAAGGCAGGTAAGGTTTTGCCTGTGATTATCACAGTTTACACCGATAAATCATTTGATTTTATTGTAAAACAGCCACCGATTGCAGTACAATTAAAAGAAGCTGCAAAAATACAGTCGGGTTCAGCCGAACCCAACCGTAATAAAGTTGCAAAAATCACATGGGATCAAGTGAAGGCGATTGCCGAGAGTAAGATGCCTGATTTAAATGCATTCACCATTGCATCGGCAATGAGAATGGTAGCAGGAACAGCAAGAAGTATGGGTATTACCGTAACAGGCGATATCCCTGCCGAGTTAAACTAAAAATTTCGTGTGGAAATGAGTAAGCTTACAAAAAATCAAAAAACAGCCGATGCTAAGATAGAAGCAGGTAAAATCTACAAATTAATCGAAGCCGCAAAATTGTTGAAAGAAATATCTTATACAAAATTTGATGCATCAATAGATTTGGATGTTCGTCTTGGCGTTGACCCTCGTAAAGCAAATCAGATGGTCAGAGGCGTTGTAACACTCCCGCATGGTACGGGAAAAACGGTGAGAGTACTTGCCCTTGTTACCCCCGATAAGGAAACAGAAGCAAAAGAAGCAGGAGCCGAATATGTAGGTCTTGACGAATATATCGACAAGATTAAAGGCGGTTGGACAGATATCGATGTTATTATTTGTACGCCAAGCGTAATGGCAAAAGTAGGAGCTCTCGGACGCATTCTCGGTCCACGGGGATTAATGCCTAATCCTAAAACCGGTACGGTAACAATGGAAGTAGGCAAGGCAATTAACGAAGTAAAAGCAGGTAAAATTGATTTTAAGGTTGATAAATTCGGTATCATCCATGCATCGGTAGCAAAAGTATCTTTCAGCCCTGAGGCTATAGCAGAAAATGCAAAAGAACTTTTAGATACCATAGTAAAGTTGAAACCACAAGCCACAAAAGGTACGTATGTAAAAAGCGTGTATCTTTCATCAACGATGAGCCGTGGTTTGGCTATTGACCCTAAAGCAATAAGTAACGCAAATTAAACCTTGTCAGATTATGAGAAAAGAAGAAAAAAACGCGTTAGTTGATGGATTGGTTAGCGAGCTGAATAAAGCTCCTAATTTCTATGTTACGGATATTTCGGGTTTGAATGCAGAAAATACATCCAAACTGCGTAGATTGTGTTTTGAGAAAAACATCAAACTTATAGTAACAAAAAATACACTGCTTAAAAAAGCTTTGGAACAAAAGGATTTTCCTGAAACAGATCTGTATTCGATACTGCAAGGTCCAACATCAATAATGATAACCGAAATGCCAAACGCACCTGCCAAATTGATTGAAAAATTCGGCAAAAAGCATGGCAAGCCGGTATTGAAAGGAGCTTACGTGCAAGAATGTCTGTTTATAGGTGAAAATAACCTTGATGCATTGATACATATCAAATCTCGTGAAGAACTTATTGGCGAGATTGTTGGAATGTTGCAATCTCCGGCGAGAAATGTTATTTCGGCATTACAGTCAGCCGGCGGCAAATTGGCAGGCATAGTGAAAACATTGTCTGAAAAATCAGAATAAAAACAAAAAAGAAAGTATTAATAATTATAAAAAAAATTAAAATGGCAGATATTAAAAAATTTGCAGAAGAGTTAGTAAATCTATCTGTTAAAGAAGTTCAAGAACTTGCAAACATTTTGAAAGAAGAATACGGTATAGAACCGGCTGCTGCTGCTATTGCAGTTGCAGCACCTGCTGCCGCAGGTGACGCTGCTCCTGTTGCAGAACAAACAGAATTTGACGTAATTTTGAAATCAGCCGGACAGGCAAAACTTCAAATCGTAAAACTTGTAAAAGATCTTACGGGTCTTGGTTTGAAAGAAGCCAAAGAACTGGTTGATGCCGCACCAAAAGCAATTAAAGAAAAAATTGCCAAAGGCGATGCAGAACAAATCAAAAGTCAACTGGAAGAAGCAGGCGGAGAAGTTGAAATTAAATAAACTTATCCTCCGCTTGTCGGATTTTATTTTAGGTTTAGAACCTCGCAAAGGGTTCTAAGCCTTTTTGTCATTAAAAAGTTTTGAAAAAATTTCAAAAAAATGCCTCATAATAAAACAAACAGAATCAATTTCGCATCGTCGAAAGTTCAATTTCCATACCCTGATTTTCTGGAAATTCAATTAAAGTCTTTCAAGGATTTTTTTCAACTTGAAACAACAGCCGAAAACAGGAGAAATGAAGGACTTTTTAAAGTCTTTCAAGATAATTTTCCAATAACAGATACTCGTAACAACTTTGTGCTGGAGTTTATCGATTACTTTATCGATCCTCCCCGTTATACAATCGAAGAATGTCTTGACAGAGGATTAACTTACAGCGTTCCGCTGAAAGCCAAGCTCAAACTTTACTGCACCGATACCGAACACGAAGATTTTGATACGGTAGTACAGGACGTATACCTTGGAATGATTCCTTACATGACATCGCAGGGAACATTTGTGATAAACGGCGCCGAACGTGTTGTTGTATCTCAGTTGCACCGTTCGCCGGGAATGTTCTTCGGACAAAGCATCCATGCAAACGGAACAAAATTATATTCGGCAAGAATTATCCCGTTCAAAGGTTCGTGGATAGAATTTGCTACCGATATTAACAATGTGATGTATGCGTATATCGACCGCAAAAAGAAACTTCCGGTAACAACTCTGCTACGCGCCATAGGCTTCGAGTCGGATAAGGATATTCTTGAAATATTCGACCTTGCCGACGAAATAGAAGTAACGCATGCAAATATCGAACAGGTAGTGGGTCGAAGGCTTGTTGCTCGAGTGCTTAAGTCGTGGGTAGAAGATTTTGTTGACGAAGATACGGGCGAAGTTGTGTCTATCGAACGTAACGAAGTAGTTATTGACCGCGAAACAATAATAGACGCTAAACATGTGGATGCTATTATCGAATCGGGAACAAAATCAATACTTATACATAAAGAAACCGTAAATTCGAGCGATTATGCAATAATCCACAATACATTGCAGAAAGATCCGTGCAACTCGGAAAAAGATGCGGTAACTTATGTTTACCGTCAGCTGCGAAGTTCCGAGCCTCCCGATGAAGCAACAGCTCGAGATGTAATCGATAAATTATTTTTCTCCGACAAGCGTTACGATTTGGGAGATGTAGGACGTTTCCGCATAAACAGAAAACTAAATCTTAACATATCGCCCGAAATCAGAGTCCTTACCCGTGAAGACATTATTGCCATCATAAAATATCTTATACAGCTTATAAATTCCAAAGCGGATGTTGACGATATCGACCATTTGAGCAATAGAAGAGTACGTACCGTAGGCGAACAGCTCGCAAACCAGTTTAGTATTGGCTTGGCACGTATGGCTCGAACAATCAGAGAGAGAATGAATGTTCGCGACAATGAAGTGTTTACTCCTATAGACCTGATAAACGCAAAAACCCTTTCGTCGGTTATCAATTCTTTTTTCGGAACAAACCAGCTTTCACAATTCATGGATCAAACAAATCCGCTGGCAGAAATGACACACAAACGCCGTTTGTCGGCTCTTGGTCCTGGCGGTCTTTCACGCGAACGCGCAGGATTTGAGGTAAGAGACGTACACTATACGCATTACGGTCGTTTATGCCCAATCGAAACTCCGGAAGGTCCAAATATAGGCTTAATATCATCCCTTTGCGTTTATGCAAAAATAAATAATCTCGGATTTATAGAAACGCCATATCGGGATGTAATTAAAGGCAAAGTAGATTTGGACAATTTACACGTAAAATACTATAGCGCCGAAGATGAAGAATCAAAGACAATAGCACAAGCCAACGCAAAATTAAATGGAGATGGACTGTTTGCCGAAAATCGAGTAAAATCCCGAGTTGAAGCTGATTTTCCGCTGGCAGCACACGATAAGATAGATTTGATGGATGTTGCTCCAAATCAAATAGCATCAATAGCAGCATCGCTAATTCCATTTCTTGAACACGACGATGCAAATCGAGCGCTTATGGGTTCAAACATGATGCGTCAGGCGGTTCCGCTAATCTCGCCCGAAGCTCCGATAGTCGGTACGGGACTTGAAAGTCAGATTGTAGTAGATGGACGTACGCAAATCACTGCCGAAGACAATGGCGAAATAGTATATGTTGATGCAAACGAAATACATATAAAATACGACGCAACGGAAACAGAACGTTTCATAAGTTTTAATCCTGAAATTACGGTTTATAAAATTCCCATTTACCGTAAAACAAATCAAAGCATGTGCATAAATCTTCGTCCTATTGTCAGTAAAGGCGAAAGAGTAAAAAAAGATGATATTCTTACCGAAGGGTACTGCACGCAAGGCGGAGAACTTGCTTTGGGATGCAACCTGAAAGTTGCGTTTATGCCTTGGCAGGGTTACAACTTTGAAGATGCCGTAGTATTGTCGGAGCGAATGGTTAGAGACGACATGTACACATCAATACACATTGATGAATATATCATGGAAGTACGCGAAACGAAACGCGGACTCGAAGAACTCACGTCCGATATTCCAAACGTAAGCGATGATGCAACAAAAGATTTGGATGAAAACGGAATCGTACGCATAGGCGCAAATGTTGAACCGGGCGATATCCTTATAGGTAAAATTACTCCCAAAGGAGAATCTGACCCTTCGCCGGAAGAAAAACTTTTACGCGCAATATTCGGCGATACGGCAGGAGATGTAAAAGATGCATCTCTCAAAGCTACACCATCTTTACGGGGAACGGTTGTCAATAAAATGCTATTCTCTCGTGTCATAAAAGACAATAAAAAATCATCAAAACAAAACGAGAAAAATTTACTGACACAGGTTGATACCGACTTTGAAAAACGCGCATCCAAATTAAAAGACATTCTTGTAAGAAAACTTACAGAACATCTTGATGGCAAAACATCTCTGGCTATTGTCGACTATTATGGAGTCGAAATTGTTGCGAAAGGAACTAAATTTACACAAAAAATTCTCGAAGACATCGATTTTGTTTTGATTAATCCCAACAAATGGACAACAGACAAAGAAAAGAATACTGTCATTAAGAAAGTTATCAACAATTATCTTATAAAATATAAGGAATTGGATGCAGAAAGCAAGCGCAAAAAATATAATATTACAATAGGCGATGAACTTCCTGCCGGTATAGTACAGCTTGCAAAAGTCTATATTGCCAAAAAACGTAAAATACGCGTAGGCGATAAAATGGCAGGTCGACACGGAAACAAAGGTATAGTTGCCCGTATTGTTCGCGATGCCGATATGCCTTTTCTTGAAGATGGCAGCATTGTAGATGTGGTGTTGAATCCTCTTGGCGTGCCGTCTCGTATGAATCTTGGCCAAATTTACGAAACAGTTCTCGGCTGGGCAGGCAAAGAATTGAACCTTAAATTTGCAACGCCTATCTTCGACGGAGCGACACTCGAAAATATTTGCCAGTATACCGATAAGGCAGAACTTCCGCGTTACGGAAAAACCTATCTGAGGGACGGAGGTACGGGTGAATTGTTTGACCAGCCTGCAACAGTGGGAGTTATATATTATATAAAACTTGGACACATGGTTGATGATAAAATGCATGCACGTTCTATTGGTCCGTATTCGCTAATAACACAACAGCCGCTTGGAGGTAAAGCTCAATTCGGAGGACAGCGTTTTGGAGAAATGGAAGTATGGGCGCTTGAAGCATTCGGCGCATCAAATATCTTGCAGGAAATATTAACAATAAAATCAGACGATGTTGTAGGCAGAGCAAAGGCTTATGAAGCAATTGTCCGCGGCGATCCAATGCCAATACCGGGAATACCCGAATCGTTGAATGTATTGTTAAACGAATTGAGAGGTTTGGCTTTAAGCATTAAACTCGAATAGAAAAGATTGTTTCATCGTATGTATTAAAATACTTACTGTCTGAAACTTATTTATAAAGTAAAAATTCTTAATAATTAAACAGAATACAATGGCTTTAAAAAAAGAAAATAAAGTTAAAAGCAACTTTAATAAAATTAAAATCGGTTTGGCATCGCCCGAAGAAATTCTGGAATATTCGAGCGGTGAAGTTTTTAAGCCTGAAACAATAAATTACAGAACATACAAGCCCGAACGCGACGGTTTGTTTTGCGAACGTATTTTCGGACCTGTAAAAGACTACGAATGTCATTGCGGCAAATATAAACGCATACGATACAAAGGCATAGTTTGCGACCGTTGCGGCGTTGAAGTTACCGAAAAAAAAGTGCGGCGCGAAAGAGTCGGTCACATATCGCTGATAGTGCCGGTAGCTCATATATGGTATTTCCGTTCAAATCCCAATAAAATAGGATACTTGCTCGGTATTCCCGCAAAAAAGCTGGAGGCAATTATTTATTATGAAAAGTACATAGTTGTTAATCCGGGCATCAAACAAGCCGATGGCATTAATAAATACGATTTGCTCACAGGCGATGAATACGACGATTTGATTGCTACACTGCCAAAAGAAAATCAATTGCTTGACGACGAAGATCCGAATAAGTTTGTAGCAGGAATGGGAGCGGAAGTTCTTTATAAATTCCTTTCAGAACTCGATTTGGACGAACTTTCATACTCGTTGCGACATAAAGCAAATACCGAAACATCTCAACAGCGTAAGGCGGATGCGCTTAAACGCCTTAATGTAGTTGAAGCATTTCGCGAAGCAAAAGACATAAATAAACCAGAATGGATGATTATGAAAGTATTGCCGGTCATTCCGCCGGAGCTTCGTCCATTGGTACCGCTCGACGGCGGACGATTTGCCACATCCGATTTGAACGACCTGTATCGTCGGGTAATTATTCGCAATAACCGTCTTAAACGATTGCTGGAAATAAAGGCTCCCGACGTAATTCTCCGTAATGAAAAACGCATGTTACAGGAGGCTGTTGATTCACTGTTTGACAATTCGCGTAAATCGAATGCGGTAAAAACAGAATCCAACCGGGCTTTAAAATCACTTTCCGATTCGCTGAAAGGAAAGCAGGGACGTTTTCGCCAAAACTTGTTGGGTAAGCGTGTAGATTATTCTGCCCGTTCGGTAATCGTTGTTGGTCCGGAACTTAAAATGCACGAATGTGGTTTGCCAAAAGATATGGCTGCCGAATTATACAAGCCATTTGTTATTCGCAAGCTTATAGAACGCGGAATAGTAAAAACGGTAAAATCTGCAAAGAAAATCGTTGACCGGAAAGATCCTGTCGTATATGATATTTTGGAAAATGTAATGAAAGGACATCCCGTTTTGCTTAATCGTGCGCCAACTTTACACCGTTTGGGGATTCAGGCATTTCAGCCAAAACTTATTGAAGGAAAGGCTATACAGTTACATCCGCTTGCATGTACGGCTTTCAATGCCGATTTTGATGGCGACCAAATGGCTGTACATCTGCCTCTTGGCAATGCGGCAATTCTCGAAGCTCAAATATTAATGCTCGGTTCACACAATATTCTTAATCCTGCCAACGGCGCTCCAATCACAGTTCCATCACAGGATATGGTACTTGGCTTGTATTATATTACAAAACCAAGAAAAAATGCCAAAGGCGAAGGATTTGTTTTTTATGGAACGGAAGAAGCCATTATCGCCTATAATGAAAAACGTGCAGACTTGCACGCAATAGTTAAAGTACGCATAAATACAAAATCCGAGGACGATGAAATCGAAAAAAATGAAATCATCGAAACCACAATAGGTCGTATAATATTCAATCAGGTTGTACCGGAAGAAGTAGGCTATATCAACGAACTTCTTACAAAAAAATCATTGCGCGACATTATAGGGAAAGTATTGAAGAAAACAGGAATTGCACGCACATCCGAATTTCTTGACGATATTAAAAACATGGGTTATCAGATGGCATTTAAAGGCGGATTGTCGTTTAATCTCGGAGATGTTATAGTTCCCGAAGAAAAAAACCGGCTTGTAGAAGAAGGTTATGCACAGGTAGAAGAAGTAATGAATAACTATAATATGGGATTCATCACAAACAACGAACGTTATAATCAGATTATTGATATTTGGACGCATACCAATTCCCGTATAACAAAAATATTGTTAAATCAACTTGCAAGCGACAAGCAGGGTTTCAATCCTGTGTACATGATGCTTGATTCCGGAGCTCGCGGTTCGAAAGAACAGATTCGTCAGCTTGGCGGCATGCGCGGATTGATGGCAAAGCCTCAAAAGTCAGGCGCCGAAGGCGGACAGATTATCGAAAATCCTATTCTTGCAAATTTCAAAGAAGGGCTTTCGGTTCTCGAATACTTTATTTCGACTCACGGCGCGCGTAAGGGTTTGGCTGACACGGCTCTTAAAACTGCCGATGCCGGTTATCTTACGCGGCGCTTGGTTGATGTTTCGCAGGATGTTATTATCAATGAAGATGATTGCGGAACATTACGCGGTTTGACGGTTACGGCAATCAAAAATAATGATGAAATTGTAGAATCGCTTTACGATAAAATACTCGGACGCACATCCGTACATGATATTTTTCATCCGCTTACAGGTAAAATGATTATTGCTGCAGGCGAAGAATTTACAGAAGAAATAGCGAATGAAATAGATTCATCGCCAATTGAGCAGGTTGAAATTCGTTCGGTGCTTACTTGCGAATCTCGCAAAGGCGTTTGTGCAAAATGTTATGGACGCAACCTTGCAACAGGACGCATGGTACAGCGCGGTGAAGCCGTAGGAGTTATAGCAGCGCAATCAATCGGAGAACCGGGTACGCAGTTGACTCTTCGTACTTTCCACGTTGGCGGAGTTGCAGGCGGGGCAGCTACCGATAATAAAATAATTGCACGTTATGGCGGACGTCTCGAAATTGACGAACTTCGTACCGTTACAAAAGTAAGCGACGATGGCAAAAGCATTGACATGGTTATAGGACGTTTGGCAGAATTAAGAATTGTTGACGTAAATACAGGAATTACCCTGTATACACACAATGTTCCCTACGGAGCAAGTTTATATTTCAAAAACGGAACAGTAATCAACAAAGGCGATGTAATTTGCGACTATGATCCCTACAACGCCGTAATTATTTCGGAATATGCAGGAAAAATCGGATTTGATGGACTTATTGATGGTAAGACATATCGCGAAGAATCCGATGAGCAGACAGGCTTCAAAGAAAAGGTTATTATCGAATCGCGTGAAAAAAACCTTAATCCGATAGTGCAGATTCTTGATTCGAAAAATACTGAAATCAAACAGTACAATCTGCCCGTTGGCGCACACATTGTTGTTGAAGAAGGACAAAAAGTTAAGGCGGGCGATATTTTAGTAAAGATACCTCGTGCATTGGGCAAGGCAGGCGACATTACCGGAGGTCTTCCGCGTGTTACCGAATTGTTTGAAGCGCGCAATCCGTCAAATCCTGCAGTTGTATCCGAAATAGACGGCGAAGTTTCGTTAGGAAAAATAAAACGCGGTAACCGTGAAATTATCGTAACATCAAAAACGGGTGAAGAAAAAAAATACCTCGTTCCGCTGTCGCGACAGATTCTCGTACAGGAAAACGATTATGTACGAGCAGGAACACCGCTTTCCGACGGGGCAATAACGCCTTTAGACATACTGTTAATTCAGGGACCTACAAAGGTTCAGGAATATATTGTAAACGAAGTGCAGGAAGTTTACCGATTACAGGGAGTAAAAATCAACGACAAACATTTTGAAGTCATTGTCCGTCAAATGATGCGTAAAGTAGAAATTATTGATCCGGGCGACACAAAATTCTTGCCCGAACAAATTGTCGATAAATGGGAATTTATGCAGGAAAACGATTGGATTTATGATAAGAAAGTGGTTGAAGACAGCGGTGATTCCATCGACTTGAAACCCGGACAGATAATAACTGCACGCACATTGCGTGACGAAAATTCTATGCTCAAGCGTAAAGACAAGAAACAGGTTGCCGTAAGAGATGCAATGCCGGCAACATCGAGCCAGGTATTGCAGGGAATTACACGTGCAGCTCTGCAAACGACAAGCTATATGTCGGCTGCATCGTTCCAGGAAACCACAAAAGTATTGAACGAAGCGGCTATACGGGGAAAAATTGATACACTCGAAGGATTGAAAGAAAATGTTATCTGCGGACATCAGCTTCCTGCCGGTACAGGCTTGAAACGCTTTGATAATCTTGCCGTAGCCTCAATGTCAGACTATCAGAGAATGATGTCGGGAAAACTTACAATCGAAGAAAAATTATCAAAATAAAAACAATGCAACAAAAAAATAAGGCTGTTCACAATTGAGCAGCTTTATTTTTTACGAAAAGCTGCAATAATTTTATGATGAACAGACTTCAACAGCAGTCGAATTTGATAACCGGCTTAATCAATTTTTTCAAAATTCGGTTTTTTTTCTTACTTTTGTCGATTATTTATGATTTTTTTAATAAACACATATTAATAAATATATGATTCAACAAAAACAGCAAACATTAAGCAAAGAAGTTATTCTTAAAGGAAAAGGTCTTCATACGGGGCTTGATGTTGAAATGACGATTTGTCCGGCAGAACCAAATCACGGAATAAAATTTCAACGTACTGATTTGGACGAACAGCCTGTGATTGATGCTTTTGCCGATTATATTACAGACACTTCGCGCGGTACGACAATAGAAAACAAAAACATTCGTATAAGTACAATAGAACACATAATGGCAGCGCTTTTCGGCTTGGGGATTGATAACGCTTTGATAAAAATTAACGCACCCGAAGTTCCTATTATGGACGGAAGCGCAAAAGTACATGTCGAAGAACTTCTTAAAGCCGGAATAGCAGAACAGGATGCCGATAAATGGTATTTTGAAGTGAAAGAAAAATTTGTTTACAAAAACGAAGATGGAACAGAAATAATCATTCTTCCCGACAGTAAATTCAGTATTGACGTAACCGTAGATTTCAAATCAAAAGTTCTTGGAAATCAATATGCACGATTGACATCAATCGATGAGTTTGCAAAGGAAATAGCGCCCTGTCGAACTTTTGTTTTTTTTCACGAACTGGAAATATTGTTCAAACGAAATCTTATAAAAGGCGGCGACATGGAAAATGCTATTGTGATTGTCGAAAATGATGTTCCACAGGAAGATTTGGACAGAGTAGCAGGATTATTTAACAAAAAAAGCGTAGAAAGGGTAAAAGAAGGATATTTGAACAACTTGAAATTACGTTTTCTTAACGAGCCTGCACGGCACAAAATGCTTGATTTGATTGGCGATTTGTCGCTTGTAGGATATCCGATAATAGGAAAAGTCTATGCCGATAAGCCCGGACATTCGTCGAATACCGAAATGGCAAAGATATTGCGTAAAGCGGCAAAAAAATCATTGACAAAACCAAGCGTACCTGTATACGATCCGAGCGAAGAACCTCTTTTTGATATTAAGGCAATACGCAAAATGCTGCCGCATCGCCCGCCGTTCCTGCTGGTAGATAAGATTTTAACCCGTAACGAAACAACAATCGTAGGTGTAAAAAATGTAACAATGAACGAACCGTTTTTTGTGGGACATTTTCCCGAAGAACCGGTTATGCCGGGCGTTTTAATTATAGAAGCAATGGCGCAATGCGGAGGATTGCTCGTACTCGGCAATGTTGCAGACCCGGAACTTTATTCTACATACTTTTTGAAAATAGATAAAGTGAAATTTAGAGATAAGGTTGTTCCCGGAGATACTCTGATACTTAAGCTTACTCTTACAGAACCAATCCGTCGCGGAATTGTCATTATGTCGGCTCAGGCGTTTGTAGGCGAAAATTTGGTAGCCGAAGGAGAAATGACAGCACAAGTTATTAAAAATAAATAAACTGATATATGAAACTTTCAATAATTCATCCTAATGTAAAACTTGCTCCTAATGTAACCGTAGGACCATTTACCGTAATCGAAAAAAACGTAGAAATAGGCGAAGGAACAAAAATCGGTAACAATGTTACCATAATGGAAAATGTAAAAATAGGGAAAAACTGTGTGATTTTTCCCGGCGCAGTAATTGGCGCCATCCCTCAGGATTTGAAATTTCAGGGAGAAGAAACTTATGCCATCATCGGCGATAATGTTATTGTTCGCGAATATGTTACCATAAACAGAGGAACAGCGGCAAGCGGTAAGTTTAAAACAAAAGTAGGAGACAACTGCCTGCTGATGTCGTATGTACATGTAGCGCACGATTGTGTTATAGGGGACAACGTGATACTTTCAAGTTTCGCAGGGCTTGCAGGCGAAACAGATGTTCACGATTGGGCTATCATCGGAGGAAAAGCAGGAACGCATCAATTTACCCGAATCGGAGCGCATGCAATGGTTTCGGGAGGCTCGCTTGTTCCGAAAGATGTGCCGCCGTACATTATTGCAGGGCATTTGCCGCTTTCATTTGGAGGAGTAAACCGCATAGGATTACGCCGCCGCAATTTTTCTAACGAAAAAATAAACGAAATATTTGAGATTTATAAAATAATTTATCAGTCGGATCTGAATACAACCGATGCCTGTAACAAAGTCGAGATAGATTTTCCTCAAACAGAAGAACGTGATATTATCCTTGATTTTATTCGCATCTCAAAACGAGGCATTATTAAAGGCGTTAATTTTGAAATGTAATATTTTTAACTGTTTCGTTAAAACTTTGAAAAGAGACTTTGCTGTAACGGAGAATATGTTGATTTTCATAAAATTATAAATAATAATTTAAAAGAATACCTGCAATGCCGTTTTTCAGCATGTTCATTTGGAATTACTGATTATTTTCCGAAGATGTCTATTAATAAATTTTATTTGTAAAGAAAGAGCAACTGTGTGTGTAAATTTTCTTTGCAGAGATTAATAACCTGTCGCGTTTAATATTTTTTCGGTTGCTCCGATATTTTGTTCTACGTATTCAGCTACTTTTTTGCCGACAGCAGAATCAACAAGCAAATTATCAAAGGTGTTTTTCAGCGATTTATAATCGGAAACCGAAAAGCCGCCACCACAGGCTATCAGTTCACGCGCTTCTCTGAACTTCATGTAATTTGTTCCCCACACTACAGGTATTCCGTAAACGGCAGCTTCCAGTGTGTTGTGTATTCCTGCGCCGAAACCGCCGCCAATATATGCAATGTCGGCATAACGATAAATTGACGATAATATTCCGAAACAGTCAACAATTACACAATCCGCACTTGCAGCGTTATCGTCCGTCAGCTGCGAATAGCGCAAATGCGAACATTTAATCTTACTGCATATTTCAGATATGTGCGATTCGTGTATTTCGTGCGGAGCTATTACAAGTTTCACATTTTTGTTTTCATTGAGATACTTCAATATTAATTCTTCATCTGCTGCCCATGTACTGCCTGCAACAACAGTCTTTTTCCCATCAATAAATTTTTCTATCAGAGGAAGACTTTTGGATTGACTCGCGATGTAACACACTCTGTCGAAACGGGTATCTCCGGCAACCGTAACCTTGTAAATATCTATTGTTTTAAGCAGTTTCAGTGAATTGTCGTCCTGCACGAAGAGATGAGTAAAACATTTCAGCATGTTGCGGTAAAACCCTCCGTAAATTTTAAAAAATGCTTGTTTTTTTCTGAAGATTGCTGAAACAATGTATGTTGGAATGTTATGATTTTTAAGTTCGTGCAAAAAATTTCCCCAGAATTCGTATTTTACAAATATTGCCTTTTCTATATTTACAAGCGAAAAAAACTTTTTGACATTTTTCATCGTATCGGTTGGAAGATAGCACACAATGTCGGCGCATAAATAATTTTTACGAACCTCGTAGCCTGAAGGCGAAAAAAATGTAAGCAGAATTTTTGTTTGAGGACTCTTTTCTTTTAACCTTTCCATCACTGGACGCCCCTGTTCAAACTCGCCGAGGGATGACACATGAAACCAAACATATTTCGATTTTTTATCTGCCTGTTTTTCGAGGATATTCCATGTATTATGACTTCCGTTGTGCCGTTTTTTCGCCTTTTCGTTAAAACATGCCGCTATGGCAATTAATCTTCCGTAAGCATGTATCGCCAGATTGTAGAAAATATTCATTAACAGATATAAATTTGCTTAAACTGAATTTGATATTATGCTTAATCTGTGAATAAATGCAGAAAGCTGCGGTATTCTTTACCATCATGCGAAGCATCATCCCAGCCTATTCCGCTTACAACATAATAATAAACTCCCGATGCGCACTGAACTCCGCTGTTGTTTAACTTTCCATTCCAGCCTTGCCACTGTTCGTAGTCTCCGCTGTACGAATAAACATTATGTCCTGCTCTGTCGAAAATCTGTATTCTGATTGTACGCATCGACTTGGGTTCCTGACTTTTGATAAATTTAAAAATATCATTTTGCCCATCTCCGTTTGGAGTAAATGCATTAGGTATTGATTTAGAAGGCAAATCAGATGGTGCAACATTTATATATGATAGCAGCGATGAGTCGCTGCAGCCTGTTGACGTGTTTTCCACTATTAATTGAAATCCGTATTTTCCGGTAGGGTAGCCCTCAAGATTTCCTGTGCGATGCGGCACTGTGGGAGAAATCGTTTCGTTTGAATCGGTTGTTGTTTGCGACCATATAAGTACATTTCGAGTTTGCTCCACATTCATATCTCCGTAACCTTTCCACGTATATTTTGTTGCATGTCGAGAATCGTTGTGTTTGAAACGAACCCGATACAAAGCGCTGTTGTTGTCGGTGGCGTATGTGGATGTACTCGCCCAGTTTCCGTTTTCATCTCTTGATTCTACCGTAAATGCAGGATATACAGCTATTGCGGAAATTAGCGGCGTTGATGCCGTTACCGTTTTTCCGAAAATGTCTTTTATGGTAACCGTATAAACAGCATCGGCCAAAGGCGCAGGTTCGCTTACGGTTGTTTTATTCCATTTTGTCCACGAGTCGTCAATATCGGGCAAGCCGTCGTAAATATCAGCGGATGTAGTCCAGTCTGTTGTAAGCCTGTTATATATTATGGAGTCATAAAGCGTTCCCGATGAATTTTCAAATTGATAAATACGGTAAGGAACATTGGGTCCGGGACGAACGGTTGCATCCAAATCAAGCCATTCGCAGGTTGATGAATATTTGATTTCGCCTTCGAGGCTGAAAGTATCTATTATAACCCAAACTGCAAATGTGTCAATCGAGGTTCCCGATCCTGCCGAATCGGCGGTAATGCGATAACCACCATCAGACAGATTGCCGAACGAACTCACGGAAATGCCGCTTTCGGCATGAACCGACAAAAATGTTTGAGCCGCAACATCCAGTTTTTCCCATGTGAAACTGGAATTTTCATTTGAATGATGCCGCGCTTCCAAAGTTCCCGTTAAAGGCGAGAAAAACACATGAATCATGTCGGGTTTGCCTCGCAAAAACGAAGTCTGCTTTGAATAATCAGCGCCAATCGCAGTAATCTGAGCAAGCGAATATGTCTGTAAAATAATAAGCAATACAGTTGTTATCAATAGTTTATGTAAATTTGCCATTCCTGTGAATTTTAATATTAGTTACAAATTTAATAGTTTTTTTTTACATGCAATATTTATTGAATAAATAACCTGCTAACCGGGTTTACATGGAATACAATTAATTAAATATAATATTCTAAAAAAATCTGTTACAAAAAAGAAAAAATCATTCATTTGTTCGGTAAAAATGCTACCGTAATTATTGAAAACAACAAAATTTTAACACTCCGCTTTTTAAAAAGTGTTAAATTTTATAATTGTCTAGTTTCTTTATGGTACACATATTAAGATATATAAAATCAGCGAAAAAGGCAAATTAAATATGGCTGATTTTAAGATTGTTACATGATATTCAACAAGTTTAAGTTTTGCATTTTCAATATGCTTTTCAGTGCGTATTACATGTATTTTTAACATTTTATTTTTGAAAATGTAGCTAAAAATATAATTTAATTTTGAGCGGATGTCAAAATTGTTAAATAAATATATTAACTTTGTAAAAAATTTTTTTCCAATGAAAGTTACTGTATATATCGTATCGCTTATCGTAAGTTTTTCCCTGTTATCCGAAAAACTTAATGCCCAGTTATCAACAAAAGGCACTGACTTCTGGTTTTCGTGCGGGCAAAACCGTACTTATGAAGCCAATACGGTTAATCTGCAATACAGAGTTGTTGCAGAAGAACCTAATACTGTAGTTACATTTGAGTATAGAGAGAGCACTACACATAATCATACTATGAACATAGCCGCGCCGGGCGTGTATAACTATGAACCCAATAACGCACGTAAACAGGCTATTTATCCTGCAAATAACAATAATGACAAGAATGGAATAACAAATAAATCGGTACATGTAACATCTACAAAGCCGATATACCTGTATGTATTGAATCAGCGCGACATAACTACAGACGCTACCAATATTTTGCCTGTCAGCAGTCTTGGAACCGATTATTACCACATATCATACGAGGCAAGCGGTTCGTGGCGTGACGGCTATACCCTGGTTGCAACCGAAAACGGTACTGACTTTTGGGAAGATAGTGTACTGATTGCTGCAAATATGAGCAGAGGTCAGGTATATTACCGCTGGCCTAATGCAAAGTTTAGAAGCCAGGACCAAACCGGATTGCATATCACATCAAACAAACCTGTTGCCTTTTTTGTAACAAACAGCGGGGTTTTTATTCCTACTTATTTACATAACGGAGCGGATATTCTGTATCAGCAGTTTATGCCCGTAAACACCTGGGGGCGCAGGTTTATGGTGCCTGTTACGCATCGGGGCATGGTACGAACGAGGGTTTTGGCGTCTCAAGCTAATACAACGGTTAATTTTGTCGGAGGAACCGTAGTGGAAGATAATGGCGGCTATTCCAAATCCGTACTGCCTGCTCCTCCTCCATATACTTTAGACGCAGGTGAGTTTATCGAAATACATACCGCGCTGGTATATGATAATGGAACTTTCATTGAAGCCGACAAGCCTGTTGCAGTCTGTTCATATATAATGGGACGGGATGAAAGAAATGAAAGTGAAGATCTGATAGGAGATAACGACAAAGGAGATCCTTCCATTGTGTGGATCCCGCCTATAGAGCAGGCGGTTAAATCAATATTGGCTGCTCCTTTTATTCCTACCGGAGTTTCTGCAATAGATTATCATCGTGCATTAATAGTAACTCCTACTGCAACTAAAAGCTCGACTACGCTGAAGTTGAATGGAACTCCTGTACCGTTACCCGGCATTTGGTACGATCATCCATCTGGTTACTCATTTTATAATTACGCTTTTAATGGAAGTAGTGCAGCATCCGCGTGGCAATACCTGTTTGACAATCCTTCGGGACTTGTATTGTTATGTTACGGATTCGGCTCGTACGAGTCATATTATTACTTTGCCGGCGCAGCTGCACGCGATTTGGATTTGGCATTTTATTATACAAACCCAGGTATCAGCGATACAATCCATCATCAGGATTTGGAAGGAATGGTTTTTTGTGATACGGTTGCCCATTTCAGCGCGGTTGTGCAGTATGCAATGAGTACAGCGCCCGGGTATCTTAAATGGTTTATAGACAATGTCGAGCAAACCGCGGTGAGAGACTCGCTGTCGTGGTGGACGACTTCATTAAGCCCCGGCGTGCATACTGTTGATTTGGTAGCTTTGGGACTTAACGGAGATGTTGACACCGCATCTTCCAC
>JAIRZQ010000131.1 GCA_031267135.1 Prevotellaceae bacterium | reverse complement strand
AGCCAACGGCGCAACAGACAGAGTTTTGCAACTGTGAAATTCGGAATAAATTTTACTTTTTTTGCCGTTTTATTCTATTTTCATATATTTGCAAAATAAAATTGATAAAAAATCATGTTGGGGTATTAGCTCAGTTGGCTAGAGTGTTTGACTGGCAGTCAAAAGGTCATCGGTTCGATTCCGATATGCTCCACAAAAACGATTAAATTACTGATAATAAGCAAATTACAACGCGACAAGCAATGTAAGATACAATTAATGTCCTGCGCATTTAATTTCCAAAAAAATTAAAGGAAAAAGCAATGCGCAGAAAAAAAATTTTGATTTTACCGAAACTATGTGACAGGAAAGGAGACATGAATAAAAAATGGTATGTTGAACTGTCGCAGCGAAATCCAATTAGCAGACAGCCAATTCGACACTGCTTTTATCGTTACATTCGCTAAGCATTAGCAAGATACTTTTGTGCAAAACGGGATGAACAAAATCGGATGCAATTTCTGTCAGCGGCTGTAAGGTAAATCGACGATTTTGTATTTGCGGATGAGGAACCGTAAGCTGTTGCGTTTCGATGATTGCATTATCATAAAAAAGAATATCAATATCAATTGTACGCGACTGATATTTGCCGGTTGTTTTAGCGATGCGCCCGAGTCTGATTTCTATCTTTTGCGTAATATCCAATATTTCAAAAGCATTCAAATCTGTTTCGACAACAATTACTTTATTGAAGAATAGCGTATCTGAATCGAAACCCCAGGCTTCGGATACGTACATCGATGATTCTGTAATAATTTCGCCTATTTCATTTTTTACAAGATCCGACGCATCGCATATATGTTTCTTTTTATCGCCTGTATCGGAGCCTAAAAGAAGATATACTTTTGATTTTTTCACCTGCATTTAAATTAGTCAATTACAAAAATCCGAGTTCGAGCAGGGCTTCTTCGGTCATCATGCTTTTGTCCCATGCGGGTTCAAATGTTAATTTTACAGTCACGTCCGATACCTCATCTATTGCTTTGACTTTGTTGTAAACATCGTCCACAAGCTCGTCTGCCATTGGACAGTTTGGAGCAGTAAGCGTCATTGTAATTTTTACTGTCATGCTGTCGTCGATAATCACTTCGTATATCAGTCCCAAATCGTAAATGTTTACAGGAATTTCAGGATCGTACACGTTTTTTAAAGCTGTTATTATTTTTTTTTCGAGATCAATCATATTTCATTTTTTTGAACGCTTGCAAAGGCAAGCGCATAAAGTCTCATTTGCTTAATCATTGCCAGCAAACCGTTTGCACGCGTTGGCGAAAGATTTTCGTGCAAGCCTATTTTGTCAATAAAAAACAAATCGGCGTTTATTATATCTTCGGGCTTGTGTTCAGACATTACGCTTACAAGCAACGAAATTATTCCTTTAGTAATAATTGCATCGCTGTCGGCTTTATAAATAATTTTTCCACCGGCATATTCGGCATCAATCCATACTCGCGACTGGCAGCCTTTTATAAGGTTCTGTTCGGTTTTGCTTTTTTCGTCAATCACTGCAAGATTTTTACCAAGTTCGATAAGATACTCGTATTTGTCTATCCATTCGGTAAAAGCAGAAAAGTCTTCGATTATCTGATTTTGTTTTTCGTTTATAGTCATTTTCAAATAATTATTTAAACATTAATGAAATTTTTTCAAGATTTTCGCACAAAATATTAATTTCGTCAAAGGTATTGTAAAATGCAAAAGACGCTCTTACAAGTCCTGTTTTGTCAAAATGCGCCAAAAGCGGCTCGGTGCAAAGCGTTCCTGTGCGCACGGCAATTCCTTTTTTATCCAAAATCATTCCCGTGTCGAGATGATGAATGTTTTTTAAAAGAAACGAAACAAGCGCAACTTTTTCATTTGCTTCGCCATATATTTTCAAACCTTCGATTGACGCGAGCTTTTGCGTTGCATAGTAAAGCAGTTTGTGTTCGTATTCGATAATATTTTGCCGTCCTGTATTGTTAACATAATCAATGGCAGCGCCAAGCGCTATTGCATCAATGAAATTGAGCGTTCCTGCTTCAAATTTCAGCGGAAGCTGAGCATAAGTCGTTTTGTCAAAAGTTACAGTTGAAATCATATCGCCTCCGCCCTGATATGGAGGCATTTGTTCGAGCAGTTTCTCTTTCCCGTAAAGCACGCCGATTCCTGTTGGAGCGTAAATTTTATGTCCCGAAAAAGCGTAGAAGTCGCAATCCAAATCGCGAACATCAACATTTTCGTGCGGTACCGCCTGCGCTCCGTCAACAAATACGGGAATATTGTGCGAGTGCGCTTTTGTAACGATTTTTTTTATCGGATTTATTGTTCCCAAAACATTGGATGCGTGTGTAACGGCAATAATTTTTGTATGTTCATTTATCAGAGAATCAAGTAAATCAATACGCAAAATGCCATTATCATCAAACGGAATTATTTTGAGAGTTGCACCTTTGCGTTCACAAAGTAATTGCCATGGAACAATGTTTGAATGATGCTCCATTTCGCTGATAATGATTTCGTCGCCATCAGAAACAAACCTCTCGCCAAACGAACCTGCAACCGTATTTATAGAGCCTGTCGTTCCCGATGTAAAAATAATTTCCGATTTTTTTTCGGCATTTATAAACCGGCGGACTTTTTCGCGCGACTGCTCATACTTTTCAGTGCACTGTTCGCTCATAAAGTGAACGCCTCGATGAATATTTGCATTGCATGTTCGATACAATTCATCTACTGTTTGAATTACACATTCGGGTTTTTGCGCAGTAGCGGCATTATCAAGGTAAATCAAGGGATTTCCGTAAACTGCTGTGTTCAAAATCGGAAAATCTTTTCGTATATTTACAACATCAATCATTGTTCAAAATTTATAAATCTCGACAAAATTAATTAAAATCATACAAAATCTATTATTTTAATATTTTCATGAAAGCCGAATACCTATTCTCAAGCCGCCTACTGGCGGCGAAGCGTAAACAGTCCTGTTATACGCCGTTTGTCCGTACTCCAATTATTTATATTTCCAACTCATTAAGATATTTGGTTTTGCTTTATCAAATTCATAAGTAAATATTATTTTTTCTTTAATAAATATGGTCAATATTTCTTCGTTAAATGTATATTTATCAATTATTTTTTTATCATCTATCGAATATATATAAATGATATTTTTATTGATTAAATATAATGCACCCTCTTCTTCCGAAACAATTAAATCTGTAAAATCGATTTTTACATCTATTTCATCATATATATTGTCCATTATTGATTTGTATACTTTTATTTTTGATAGTGGTTTAATATATTCATATGTATTATATGTTTTTTCAATTATTTTTCCGCAATGAACAAATAATTCCCCATGTTTATTGAGTATACATTTATAATACGGTTCCATTCCTAACAATTTTTTTACATTATTGTTTGCTAAATTATAGTTATAAATACCTTCATACTTGCTGAATATCAAAAAATTATTACCGTTTGATTTGATTATTCCGGTACAGGATTTTATTTTTTTCTTGGCCAATTTTTCCGTGTTATAATTGTAATTATAAATAAAATCGCCTGAATGATTCATTAGCAATAAACAGTCAATATCATTTGAATTAATATAATCGGTGTATCTCGGAACATTTTTTTCAAAGGTTTTTTGTATGCTTAAATCTTTTCTATCCAACTGATATATCTTTTTGTCAGATGCCACAAATACACCGGTTATATTTGTGTAGAAACATCTTGAAGAATTTTTTATTGGAAAATTTGCCATTTCGACGCCGTTGGCAATATATAATTTTCTAAACTTCATTGAAGGATACGTTGAACCCCAACCATCGCCAATATAAAAAACAGTATCATCAAACGGGTCTTTTGCGGGCCTCAATCCCTTAAAGATGCTGTTTTTAAGAGTAACTACCCAATATTTTTCCACAATCATGTTCTTATTAAATTTTCAAGGGGCAAAGATAGGCAAAATAACCGTATCGTGTCCCGTGATCTTCAATTCTTCCGTTCCGCTTCCGAATTTTTGCGGAGCTTGGGGGTCACTGCTTTTAACCCGGCGCAGCGTCTTCAGACCGCGCCGGGTGGGGGTCAAGCTACCGCGCCTGCACAAATTTGAGTTATATGCTTTTTATACTTACCTTTGACCGGATTTATGGACGAGTATTCATATTTCTTCTTCTTTGGGTTACAAATACAAAGATAAGTCTATAAACTCTTTTTACGTATTTTTTTACCGTTGCAACAAAGTTCATTATAAATTATGAATTGCGCAAAGCGCGGCAAACATTATGCCTCCGGCGCGATGCGACAATCTGAAATGCACCTCTTTTTTTTACTTTTCTTTGTTTGTTTTGATTTTTTTTCTAATTTTGTTTTGAATTAAATGCAACTGTTTCAATTTCATGGACATTTTTCAAAAAATATAAAAACAAATGGACGGTTTAATCGGTATTTACAAGTGGATGAGAAAAAAAAATATCATCCAAAAAAATTACAAATGCAGCTACGCATTTGTTGGCATAGGAAATCACAGTTTGCATAATTTGTATCCGGTGATTGATTACCTGAAAGTTCCCCTGAAATACATTGTATGCAAGAGTCAGCGAAGCATGGACTTGATTAACCGGAATTATCCGTCGCTTACCGGAACAAATAATCTTGAAACAGCGCTCAACGACGACGAAGTGAAAGGCCTGTTTATCTGCGCCTCTCCTGTCGATCATTACGAATTAACCCGGAAGGCATTGCTTGCCCATAAAAATGTTTTTGTCGAAAAGCCGGTGTGTACTTCCTCCGGCGAACTGCAGGCATTAATCGCAGCCGAAAAAGCTTCTACCGGATTCTGTCAGGTTGGCATGCAGAAAAGATATTCCATTTGCACTGCGCTTTTGAAAAAACGATTGAAAAAAGAAAAGATACTTTCTTACAATTACCGTTTCTGTGTAGGCCCTTATCCGGAAGGCAATATCTATTGGGATATTTTTATCCATCCGGTCGATTATGTACTGCATCTGTTTGGCAATGCGGAAGTCCTTTCTGTTGCTGCAACACCGCCGTACAAAGGAAAATCGACTGTCTTCCTGCATCTGAAACATAAAAACGACATTATCGGAAACGTCGAAATTTCGACGAACCATTTTTGGTCCGAAGCGTTGGAAGAATTGCAGGTCAACACCGGAAACGGCCTTTATGAGATGTCCAATCATCAATTGCTTTATTACAGGCCGAAACCTTCCACGATTTTGTCGTTGCCGCTTGAAAAAATTTTTAATTTCGTCCCTGAAAAACATTACCTGTTCAATACTCATACTTTTTTGCCGGTCTTCCAAAATAATCAACTGCTTTCGCAGGGATATTTCGGAGAAATACAATCGTTTGTCGAACAATGCGAAAGCAAATCCGCGAACAATCGTTCGTCGCTGGATTCCCTGTCGGAAACATACCGGGTACTGGAATTGATTCAAAATAAAAGCAACATTTGATTATGTACAAAAAAACCGATTATCTAAAAAGAGGAATACGATTCCTGAACAATTTTCTATTCCCGTCCAAAAAGAAAATATCCACTTTAATGTTTTATTCTACAAGCAGTTGCAATTCGCGTTGCAAACACTGTCTGGTATGGGCAAAACGTCCGGTAGAACACATGTCCAAGGAAAAAATAATAGAGGTAATGAAAAGCCGCTGCATTTCGAGCGAAACATTAGTGGGACTCGAAGGCGGAGAATTTTTGCTGCATCCCGAATACAGGGAAATATTGTCGTGGTTTAAAGAGAATCATCCGCACTTCGACTTGCTGTCCAATTGCTTGTTGCCCGAACGGGTGATAGAGGCCGTAAA
>JAIRZQ010000038.1 GCA_031267135.1 Prevotellaceae bacterium | reverse complement strand
TGGTTACTTTTGCGTTAAGGCAAAAGTAACAGAAAGAGAAAAATATTATTTATTTTGCAAAGTTTTATGTCTGTATTGATTAAAACCCTGCAATTTTTCCCTCTGATTTTCATTCATAAGTATTTATGATAAATGATTTGTGACCTTTTTAAGGAGCAACTCTTTAACCTGTTTTACCCGTACGAAACCTTTCGAATTGGATTTACACGCCTGTTTTACCCGTACGAAACCTTTCGAATTGGATTTACACGCCTGTTTTATCCGAGCGAAACCTTTCGAATTGGATTTACACGCCTGTTTTACCCGTACGAAACCTTTCGAATGGGATTTGCACGTCTGTTTTGCCCGAGCGAAGCCTTTCGAATTGAATTTTCACATCTGATTTATTCATTCGAAACCTTTCGAATGGAATTTGCACACCTGTTTGCCACGTGCGAAAATATACGCATGGGCAAAAACGTACCTTCATATGTTTTGCTGACTTATTCTTTCAGTCCTTCGCGTTTCAGCAGCGGATAAACGTTTGGCGAATGTCCTCTGAAATCAACATAAAGTTTCATTAAATCGTCGGTATAGCCCCGTTCCAAAATATTTTTGCGGAATGATGATGCTGTGGCTTTATCGAAGTATCCCTTTTCGACAAATGCTTCAAAAGCATCTGCATCAAGCACTGCCGACCATCTGTAACTGTAATATCCTGCCGTATATCCTCCCGAAAAAATATGCTTGAAATATGTACTGCGATAACGCGGTACTATTTGAGGAATTAATCCTATTTTCCGCATCTCATCCTTTTCAAATTTATTAATATCGGCGATTGGCTCGGTTGTCGAGCGTGTGTGATAAGCCATATCGAGCAGAGATGCGGCAAGAAGTTCAACGTTGATAAATCCCTGATTAAACTTTTTACTTTCGGTAATTTTATCTGTCAATTCTTTCGGAATACTTTCGCTTGTTTCGTAATGGCGCGCATACATGTTCAATACTTCGGGAAGCAAAGCCCAGTTTTCCATTATTTGAGATGGCAATTCAACAAAGTCGGTTGGCGTATTTGTTCCTGCAACGCTTGGATATGTACAGTCCGAAAGCAATCCGTTAAGAGCGTGTCCAAATTCGTGAAAAACGGTAGAAACATCGTCAAGGCTGAGCAATGTCGGCTTATCAGCCGCCGGACGGGCAAAATTATAAACAAGCGAAACAACAGGGCGAACATCAACCGTTTTGCTTTCGGATGTCTTTTCATCTTTTGCATAAGCGCGATGTTGAGTGCGAAATTCCGTCATCCATGCTCCGACTCCCTTTGTCGGACGAACGTAAAAGTCGAGATACAGAATGCCCGCCGGTTTTCCATCGGCTTCCTGTACTTCGTATACAACAACATCATCATGGTAAACAGGAATATCGTTATGTTTTATAAACTGCAGTCCGTAAAGTTTGAGCGCAACATCAAAAACTCCCTGCAAAACATTGTCGAGACTGAAATACGGCAACAGCATTTCCTCGTTCAGGTCATATTTTTCAACGCGAATTTTTTCGGCATAATAATTCCAGTCCCACGGTTCGAGGTTAAATTTTTCACCGCTTCCGGTTATCATTTTTTGAATATCGCCGGCTTCCCGTTTTGCAAGCTGCAATGCCGGTTCCCATATCTGCATTAGCAACTGTATGGCTGCTTCGGGCTTTTTTGCCATTTTGTTTTCCAGAGCATATTCGGCATAGTTTTCATATCCGAAAATTTGAGCTTTCCTTGTTCTTAAAACAACCTGTTCGGCTATGTTTTTCTTGGTATCATCGGCATTGTTGTTATCGCATCGCATAATGTAACCTTTGAATATCTTTTCGCGCAAATCACGATTTTTTGCTGTTTGTAAAAATGGAAATATGGAAGCGCGGTCAAGAGTGAAAACATATTTTCCGTCCATTCCGCTTGCTTTTGCCGTTTCGGATGCAACATCAAGAAGCGATTGCGGAACGCCTTCGCAATCTTCGACACGGTCAACCACAAGTTGAAATGCGTTGGTTTCATTTCGCACTTTTGTTTCAAATTCAAGTTCAAGAAGCGACAGTCTTTCGTTTATCTGCCGTATTTCGGCTTTCTGCTCTTCGCTGAGACTTGCGCCGCTGCGTACAAAGTCTTTGTATGTTTTTTCGAGCAGCATCATCTGTTCGCGATTCAAGGCAAGTTCATCCTTTTTTTCGTAAACCTGTTTGATTTTGCCGAACAAATCGGCATTCAGGCTGATATCGTCATTGTGTTTCGATACTTTTTTTACAATATCTTCGGAAATTGCATCAAGAGAATCGGTTGCATCGCAGGATCTTAAATTTTCGAAAGTAAGATAAACCCTCTCGAAAAGTTCGCTGCTAAATTCAAAGGCAACTACTGTATTTTCGAAATCGGGCAAAGCGCTATTGTTTATTATGGAATCAATAACGGCATTCTGCTGCCTTATTCCTTCATCGAGAGCAGGAAGAAAGTGAGCGGGTTTGATTTCGCTAAACGGAGGCACGCCAAAAGGAGTGTCGTATTGGCATAAAAATGGATTCTCGCATGAATTTGATTTTTTGTTATTACATGAAGCAAGCGTTAATCCTAATGATAATAGCATAAATATAATTTTTTTCATTTGACAAATATTTTTTAATTAATTTTGCCGCAAAAATACAAAATTTCTTAATATTTAACTAATTATTATGTACGAAATAATAGGAATTATGATTACAGGCGGAATAATCGGATATATTTTCAAGTCAAAAGTGAAATTTATACGCTTATCCGAGAAGATTTACGGCTTTATACTTTTTATATTGCTTTTTTCGCTGGGGCTGTCTGTCGGAAAAAACGATACGGTAATGAACAATGTTTCAAATTTGGGATTACTGTCGCTCGCCATTGCAATGGCAGCTGTTGCGGGAAGCGTATTTTGCGCGTGGATTGTTTATAAAATATTTTTTAAGAAAATAAAAACCGACAAGTGAAAAACAGTATCATTGCCATAATATTTTTTGCCGCAGGCATCGTTTGTTCAAAACTGCAACTTGTTCCGCAAACTGTTTCAGTAGGCAATTTGACTTTGTATGTTCTCTGTTTTCAAATGCTGTTTGTAGGAATATGCATGGGAGCGGAATTAAACAAAAGCATAATGCTGATAAAATCGCTCAATGCAGTAATATTGTTAGCGCCGCTCACAACCATTACCGGAACTTTGCTCGGGATGATTCTGTTTTCGATATTTATAAACGACATGCCTCTTTCCGATTTGCTGGCTACGGGTTCTGGATTCGGATATTACAGCCTGTCGAGTATTTACATCACCGAAATACGCGGCGAAACGCTTGGGACAATCGCTTTGCTTGCAAATATTGCGCGCGAAGTAATATCACTTTTGCTTACGCCTTTATTTGCAAAGCATTTTGGCAAACTTGCACCCATTGCAGCCGCCGGCGCTACTTCGATGGATACCTGCTTGCCGGTAATAACCTCGACGGTCGGCAGAGATTATGCCGTAATTTCGGTTTTCAGCGGAGTTGTGCTGACAATACTTGTGCCGTTTATGGTAACTTTTTTTTTGAATATTATGTGAAATTATAAAACTTTTAATCATGTTTGACAGTAATAATTTACAGGAAATTCCCAAAAGATCTTTTTATCCAAACCTTACACAGTCATGGATTCTGGTTTTGTGCCTTTTTCCTGTTTTGATTTTTGCCAATGCCTTGGGCGAAATAATGAAAGCCATGAGTTTCGACAACAGTATCATGACTTTTGTCGAATATGTTGTTGCGCTCGGAATGTTGACATTTATTGCATTTGCCGTTAAAAGCAAAATCGGCGATAAGCCGCTCATTCATTACAAAGGCAAAGTTTCGGCATGGGTTTATGTTTTTGCTATTCCTGCAATAATCGGTTTAAGCGGCTTGACTGACACGCTATCAACAATGATTTTGCCCGAAATACCCGAATCGCTCAAAAAGGTGTTGGAAGAAAACATGAGTTTTAATCTTTTTTCAATACTGACTGCTGTTGTTGCCGCTCCTGTCTTTGAAGAAATTATCTGTCGCGGAATAATTTGCGAAGGACTGATAAAAAACATATCGCCACGGGCAGGCATTTTATGGTCGGCATTTATTTTTGCTCTGATACATTTGAATCCGTGGCAGGGGCTTTCGGCATTCGTTATTGGCTGTTTCATAGGCTGGATTTACTGGAAAACGCGTTCTATAATTCCATGCATTTTCATACATTTTACAAACAATGCTCTTGCCCTGTGCGCATACCTTTATTATTCCTCGAACACGGATTACGATTTAAATACTTCGCCATCGGAAATTTACAGTTCAAACGAAGTTGTTATTATAATCGTACACGCGCTGATATTTTTTGCAAGTTTCGGACTGATTGTAAAAATATTAAAATCGAAACGGATAACATGAATCAATAGATTGTTTTGTGTGTTCTTTCTACAGCATTAAAAAATATTTGATTTTTTTGTACGGGAATTGCTTCGGTTTTGTAAAAAACAATTAAATTTGTAAAAAAAATCACAATTTTATGTTGGTAATAGGTATAGCAGGAGGCACGGGAAGCGGAAAAACAACAGTAGTAAGACGAATTGCAGAACTTTTTCCGCCCGGAGATGTTTCCATAATTCCGCAGGATTCGTATTATAAAGACAGCAGTCATATTCCTGTGGAAGAACGGCAAAATATCAATTTTGACCATCCTAATGCTTTTGATTTTGACTTGCTGGTGAAACACGTGAAAATGTTAAAACAGGGAAAATCAATAGAACAGCCTGTTTACTCGTATCTTACCTGCACACGCTCGGAAGAAACAATTCATGTAAAATCACAGCCTGTAATAATAATTGAAGGAATTTTGATCTATACTCATCCTGAACTGTGCAGAGAGATGAATATAAAGGTTTTTGTAGATGCCGATCCCGACGACAGGCTTATTCGCGTTATTGCCCGCGATATTGCAGAACGCGGACGTACAGTCGAAAAAGTGATTGAACGATACGAGAAAATATTAAAACCCATGCATCTGCAATTCATAGAACCGTCGAAACGATATGCAGATATTATCATACCGCAGGGCGGACACAACGAAGTTGCCATTGATATTTTGAAAACAACCATTGAAAAGGCATTGCAAAAAAAATGAAAGCAAATGCAGAAAATATTCTGTTTCTCGACATCGAAACTGTTCCGCAATATAAATGTTTTAGCGATGTTCCGAAAAATATTCAGGAGTTGTGGATAAAAAAAATGTCAACCGGCATGAAGCCCGACGAAGATGCTGAACAAGTTTACCGGCGGGCGGGAATTTGGGCTGAATTCGGCAGGATTGTTTGCATATCGGCAGGATTTATTCACAAAAAACATGATAAATATATATTCAGAATAAAGTCATTTTACGGAAATGATGAAAAAAAATTGCTCTCGGAATTTAATGAAAACTTGAGGAAATTTTCTGAAATAAACAAACACGAAATCAAGCTTTGCGCGCATAACGGCAAGGAATTTGACTTTCCGTACATTGCGCGCCGAATGTTGATAAACAGGGTAAAACTGCCGAAAGTGCTGAACGTGGGCGGTAAGAAACCATGGGAAGTTCCTTTCCTTGATACAATGGAACTTTGGTGTTTCGGCGACTATAAAAACTATACTTCGATTAATCTTATGGCAGCGCTGTTTAATATTCAATCGCCAAAAGATGACATTGACGGCTCGATGGTTGCAGATGTTTATTACAGTCAAAACGATATTGAGCGAATTGCACGATATTGTGAAAAAGATGTGCTTACGGTTGCGCTGCTTTATCTTAGGCTAAACGAAATAGATTTGGAACTGGAAGCAAACAGTAATCAATAGAATGTTTTAGTAATATAGTAAAATTCAACTGTTTGCGTATCAATTTTGGTAAAGCCACTTAATTTTTTCAAACTGTTTCATTGCGTTTTTTCACGTAATAAAAATGAACGGATTTATATTATTTTCAACGATGTTATTTATGAAAAACTACTGTTGATGATTAAATTTATTCGGAAATGTTTAAATCGGCTACAATGCTTTAATACTCGCAATCATTAAAACGCATATAACTCTGATTTATAAATGCATGTGTATTATTTTATGTTAAACACCCAATGATATTTATACAATCGTCCCATAATGCTATACATATAAAGGCTTGTTAAATTTGCATTACAACTATTTTTGCTATATTAACATTTATTAAAATTATGTTTAGCAAAAAAATACAACCTTTGCAAACCGTAATAAAAAAAATAAAAACTTTACACAGCATGAGTGAAATAAACATAAAAGAATTAAACGAAAAGATTCAACATGAAAGCGCCTTTGTAGATATTATAAATATCGAAATGAACAAGGTTATTGTTGGACAAAAACATTTAACCGAAAGTCTTCTTATAGGATTGCTTTCTAACGGGCATATCCTCCTTGAAGGCGTGCCGGGACTTGCAAAAACACTTGCAATAACTACTCTTGCAAATATTGTTGATGCAAAATTCAATCGCATACAGTTTACTCCCGACCTGTTGCCTGCCGACCTTGTTGGTACGCAGATTTACAGTCAAAAAAACGAATCGTTTCAAGTGCGAAAAGGTCCTGTTTTTGCAAACTTCATCCTTGCAGATGAAATAAACCGCTCGCCGGCAAAAGTACAGAGCGCTTTGCTCGAAGCGATGCAGGAACGTCAGATTACTATCGGCGATACTACCTACAAATTACCGGAACCTTTTTTGGTGCTGGCAACGCAAAATCCTATCGAACAGGAAGGAACATATCCGCTTCCCGAAGCTCAGGTTGACCGTTTTATGCTCAAAGTTGTAATATCATATCCCAAAAAGGATGAGGAAAAACTTATAATTCGTCAAAACATAAGCGGCGAGTTTCCAAAGCCTTCACAGGTTTTGAAGCCCGAAGACATTATTCGCGCACGCAACGTTGTTCGCGATGTTTATATGGATGAAAAAATAGAACGCTACATTGTTGATATAGTATTTGCAACACGAACGCCTAACGATTACGGAATAGGAAATCTCACAAATATGATTTCATACGGAGGTTCGCCCCGTGCAAGCATTTGCCTGTCGATGGCGGCAAAAGCCTACGCTTTTATAAAACGCAGAGGATACGTCATTCCCGAAGATGTGCGTGCAGTATGCTACGATGTTTTGCGGCACCGTATCGGATTGACATACGAAGCCGAAGCCGAAAACATTACATCCGAAGATATAATTACACAAATATTAAACGTAGTTGAAGTACCATAAAGTATTGATAAAATTATTCATAATGCAGTTTATTTTGTTATGGAAGCAACAGAACTGTTAAAAACGGTAAGACGAATAGAGATTAAGACGCGCGGATTGTCGCATCAGATTTTTGCAGGCGAATATCACAGCGCATTCAAGGGACGCGGAATGACGTTCAGCGAGGTTCGCGAATATCAGTATGGCGACGATATACGAACTATCGACTGGAACGTTACGGCGCGGTTTAATACTCCATTTGTAAAAGTTTACGAAGAAGAACGGGAACTTACGGTGATGCTGCTTGTGGATGTCAGCGGTTCGCGAATGTTTGGAACTGCAAATAAGCTGAAAAAGGACTTGGCAACCGAAATAGCTGCGGTTCTTTCATTTTCGGCAGGCTTTAACAACGATAAGGTAGGCGTAATATTTTTTAGCGACAGAGTTGAAAAGTTTATACCGCCCAAGAAAGGACGGGCGCATACATTGCGCATAATACGCGAACTTATTGATTTTAACCCCGAAAACAACCGAACAGATATTTCCGAAGCATTACGGTTTCTCACAAATGCAATAAAAAAATCATGCACGGCGTTTATACTTTCCGATATGCTTGACGTTGACGCAGAAAACATGCAGCCTAACTTTGAAGATGCTTTGAAAATAGCGGGAAACAAGCATGATATCGCTGCAATAAGAATTTATGACAAGCGTGAAGAAAAAATCCCAAATGCAGGAATTATCCGTTTCAAAGATGCGGAAACGGGAAAATTAATTTTTGTTGACACATCGCTGAAATCGGTACGCAGAACCTATTTCGACCGAATGGATAAAATTAACGATAATCTGAAGCATACTTTTTCAAAATGCAGAATCGATAATGTACGCATAAGCACCGGCGAAGATTATGTGAAACCTTTAATGCAATTATTTAAAAACCGATGATAAAATCACTGAAATATATTGTATTGCCGATTTGTCTGTTTGCCTTTGCAAACAAAAACCTTGCACAGGAAGTAAAAGGCTTTGAACTTTCCTTAAACAAAGACACCATACTTATTGGCGATCACATAACATTAAGCGTAAAATACAAATTTAATCCGTATCTTATTGCGAGTTTTCCCGAATTTAAAGATACGATTTTACCCGGAATAGAACTTGTTCGCGCATTGCCGACTGATACTGTTCTCAATCAGAATATAATTTCGGAATACGTAAAAAAATACATAATAACATCTTTCGACAGCGGACATTATTTCATAATGTTTCCAATCGTTGTCGAAAATCCGGATAATATCGACAGTCCCGATACCATTATGTCAAATATGGTTCAGTTTCACGTAAATACAATTCCGATTGACACTTTAACATATAAAATGTACGACATAAAAGGTCAGATGAGGTATCCTGTTACACTGAAAGAAATTTTATTCTGGGTTTTGATAATACTCGGTTCAATAATTATTATAGCCGGCTGCATAATTTTATACATAAGATGGAAAAACAAGCAGCCGCTTTTCGGAAAGCCCAAGCCTAAAGTTCCGCCGCATATTATAGCTTTCAAGGAATTAAGCCTGCTGAAAACGGAAAAACTGTGGCAGCAGGGCAAGATAAAACCATATTATACGCGGATTACCGACATAATACGAAAATATATCGAAGGCAGATTTTCGATACTTGCAATGGAAAAAACATCTGATGAAATACTTGCGGATATAAAGAAAAACAAGATTGATGACGTTTATTCTTTCGACAAATTACGCGAAATGTTTTATACTTCCGATTTGGCAAAATTTGCAAAATACCAGCCGGGTCCCGATGAAAATGAAGAATCATTCAAGACGGCATTCGAATTTGTAACAAGCACGCAACCAAAAGAAGAAGAAAAAGAAGCGCAGCCTGTTACGGAAGAAAAAATAAAGGAGGAAACAGATGTTTGAATTTGAATATCCTAAAATATTATATCTGCTGTTTTTAATTCTGCCATTGATTGCATGGTATGTTTTTAAGGTTTTGCGTAAAAAGGCATCGCTGCAAATATCTACAACATTGGCATTTGCGCATATAAGCAAAGGATTGCGCTATTATCTGCAACATCTTCCTTTTGCATTAACATGTATTGCCATAGCGGCAATAATTGTTGCATCGGCGCGTCCGCGTTCGTCAACAAAGCAGGAAACCATCGACACCGAAGGCATCGACATCGTGCTTGTTCTTGATATATCCGGAAGCATGCTTGCCCGCGACTTCAAACCCGACAGAATTGAAGCTGCAAAAAAAATTGCCATACAGTTCATTTCCGAAAGAATATCTGACCGGATAGGCTTAGTAGTTTTTGCAAGCGAAAGTTTTACGCAGTGTCCGCTCACAACCGACAAGGCAACGTTGATAAATTTGATAAACGAAATTCATATCGGAATGATTCTCGACGATGGTACTGCCATAGGAAACGGACTTGCAACAGCCGTAGCGCGATTGAAAGACAGCAATGCAAAAAGCCGTACGGTAATTCTGCTTACCGATGGAGTAAACAACGCAGGCGAAATATCGCCTGCAATGGCAGCCGAGATGGCAGAACAGTATCAAATCAGGGTTTATACAATAGGTGTGGGAACGGAAGGAATGGCGCCATATCCTGTAACCACGTCATTTGGCGTTACTCAAATTCAGAATGTGCCTGTTGAAATTGATGAAAATCTGTTAAAAAATATATCAGACAGGACGGACGGAAAATACTTTCGTGCAACAAGCAATACAAAATTGCAGGAAATATATCAGGAAATCAATGTTTTGGAAAAAACAAAAACATCCATCGACTCATTTAATGTTTACGAAGAGGAATATATGCCGTTTGCATTGACCAGTCTCGGACTTTTGTTATTGGTTATATTGTTACGTTTATTTATTTTAAGAATGTTACCGTAGTATGTTTAGATTTGCACAGTTGGAATATTTGTTATTGCTGTTGATAATACCTGCATTGATTATCATTTATGTCTTTTGGACAATGCGCAAACGACAGTTACTTTCAAAAATAGGCAATATTAATCTGCTGTCGCAGTTAATGCCCGATGCTTCTCCGCGAAGAGGATGGTTTAAAATGACGCTTGTGTGCTTTGCAATATTTTGTATTGCCGTAGCATTGGCTCGACCGCAAACAGGAGCAAAAGTAAAAAAGGAAGAAACAGGAAGAGGAACAGAAGTAATGCTTATCCTCGATGTGTCGAATAGCATGCTGGCACAGGATTTTAAGCCGACTCGCCTCGAGCGTGCAAAGTTTGCAATATCGCATCTTGTTGACAGACTGAAAAACGACAGAATAGGGCTTATAGTTTTTGCCGGCGATGCTTTTGTACAGTTACCCATTACAAGCGATTACATATCGGCAAAAATATTTCTAAAGTCAATAAATCCGGGAATCGTTCCCGTACAGGGAACAAACATGGCAAAAGCGATACATTTAGCGTTGAATTCGTTTAGCGAAAATTCACAAAAAAGCCGTTCTATAATAATAATATCCGATGGAGAAGACCACGACGAAGACGCCATAAATGCCGCAAGCGAAGCAGCTGACCAGAATGTAAGGATACATACTGTGGGGATAGGCTCAGCAAAAGGCGCTCCGATATTATTGCCGGATGGAAGTTTCCTGAAAGACAAAAGCGGAAGCATGGTTATAACACGCCTTAATGAAGCCATTCTTAAAACACTGTCTCAAAAAACGAAAGGAATTTATTTTGCGGCAACAAACGCCGATATCGGACTTACAGAAATAATAGAAAATATTAATGAGATGGATAAAAAGGAAATTACTAAAATCACATACGATGAATATCGCGAATGGTTTGTATATTTCTTGCTGTTGTCGTTAGTTTTTATCATCGGCGGAATATTTGTACTTGAACGGAAAAACAAATGGCTTAACAGTATTGATATTTTTAGAAGAAAAAAATTGAAAAAACAGAAACAATGAAAAGAATATCTGCAATATTATTATTGGCATTTGCAATTTCGAATACGTATTCGCAAAAAATTCCCGAACGCAGCGATATGCGCAAAGGCAATAAACTTTATAACGAAAATAAATATACAGATGCTGAAACAGCATACCGGCGAGGATTGCAGAAAAATTCCGAATCGAAAAATGCCAAATACAATCTTGCCAACGCAATTTACAGGCAGGAACGATATGAAGATGCTGCAAAATTGTACAAAGAACTTGCAAAAACACAAATTGATTCTGTGCAGCCGACTCAGTCGTGTCATAATTTGGGAAATGCAATGCTGAAACAGGCTGTAAAAGACAAAGAAACGCAGGGACAGCATGTTGCTGCCAATCAGGAGCAGCTCAAAGAAAGCATCGATGCATATAAAAAAGCGCTGAAACTGAATCCCGATGATATGGAAACCAAATCCAATCTGGCTTACGCTCAAAAATTACTTGCTAAAAACGGAGGCGGTGGAGGCGGCAATAATAACCAGCAACAGCAAGATAAAGACGAAAACCGGAACGACGACAATAAGCAAAATGATGACAGGCAGGACAAACAAAACGACGACAAGCAGGATAATAACAGTGACAAAAACGAAAATCGACAGCAGGATATGAGCAAGCAGGACATTGAACGAATGTTGGATGCCATACGCGCTCAGGAAGAAAAAACAAAAGAAAAAGTAGACAGGGAAAAGGCGGCAGCTGCCAAACATACTAATCCGGAAAAGAATTGGTAAAATCAAAATATATGAAAACAAATATGAAATTTAATGTACATAAGGTAATTTTATTTTTAGGATTGTTTTTTATTTTGCCTAATGCCGCAATATCACAGGTAACATTTAAAGCAGAAGCGCCTAATATTGTTTCGGAAGGAGAGTTATTTAACTTTGTTTTGACAATATCAAATACGGAAGGAAAAATAACATCAAAGCCCGAATTTGCTCCTAATTTTATTGAAAGAGCCTCAAGCACTACACGATCCGTAAACATAGTAAACACTAAAGTCGATCAGCAACTGTCATTTAATTTTACTCTGGAAGCTGTCAAGGAAGGCAAATTCACCATAGGCGAAGCAACCATGGTTGACGAAAACGGGAACACTTATAAAACAAAACCTGTTACCGTCGAAGTTGTAAAAGGGCAGGTGCCGCAACAGCAAAATTCGCAGGTGCCGGCTTCTTCTGCCAACAACAGCGCTTCAACTGAGGTTTTCATGCGGTTTGTGCCGACCAGAACATCGCTTTATCGCGGCGATAATCTTACGCTTACGCTCAAACTCTACGCCGGACTGCAAACTGAATTTGGCGGAGTCAGAAACAGCAGTCTGCCCGAATTTGATGGCTTTTGGGCAAAAGATATAACGCCCGACCGCAACAGTCCCAACGCTCCGAAATGGCAGCGCGAAAATGTCGATGGGCGAATATATAATGCCATTGTTTTGGGAATATGGACGTTAAGTCCGCAAAAAAGCGGAGCGTTGCGAATTAATCCTGCAAACATAACTTGTGTTATAAATCAGCGGGTACGCCGCAACTTTTTCTTTGACGATTCATATCAAGTAGATAAAAAAATACGAACATCCGCTATTACCGTTAATGTGAAGGACTTGCCGTCGGGAGCGCCGGCTTCGTTTACCGGCGCTGTAGGAAACTATACCATGGCATCAAAGCTGTCAAAAGATAAACTGACTGCAAACGATGCAACCTCGCTTAACGTAAAAATAAGCGGAACAGGTAATTTCAGCCTGATAGGAGCGCCAAAAATAAATTTTCCCTACGATTTTGATACCTATGATTCACAAAAAACAGTAACATCAAATTCCATAAACTTTGAATATCAGTTGATACCTCGCTCGGCAGGCACGTTTACAATCGAACCTGTTGTATTTTCGTATTTTAATCCGACCGAAGAAAAATATGTTACTCTGGCAAGTAATCCAATGATAATTGAAGTTGAGAAGGATTTAAATTCATCTCAGCAGGTTACGTTTGTAAATCCGTCCGGCCAGCGGGATGTTCAAATACTGGCATCCGATATACGGTTTATAAAAAACAAAGCCGAAAAATGGCAGTCAGCAGGCTCGCGTTTTCTTGGAATGAATAATTTTTATGTTTCATACATTATCGTTGTTTTACTGTTTATTGCAGCTTATTTATTTTTACATAAACACAATAAAAACAGACAAAACATCATTCTGATGCGCACTCGCAAGGCAAAAGGAATTGCAAAAAAACGGCTGAAAATCGCAGCAAAGTCAATGAAACTTAATAATGCATCTGATTTTTACGCCGAACTGATGAAAGCGGTATGGGGTTATATAGGCGATAAATTTTCGTTGCCTGTTGCCGAGCTTTCGCGTAATAACGTCAGCGAACTGCTGACAGGGAAAAACGTAGAGCAAAAATATATCGACCGTCTGATAAGAATTGTCGATGAATGCGAATTTGCACAGTATGCATCATCAGGAGTGAACTCATCGCAAATGCATTTGCTCTACAACGATACAATAGAAGTTATGAGTAAACTGGAACAAAAAACTAAATAAAAGCGCAACAGTTATGAAAAAATATATTATCATACTTTCAATAATTCTGGCATCGGTCAATAATTTTGCACAGGATACCGATTCGCTGCTTATGGATCAAAACATGCAAACAGAGTCGGTTCGGCAAAAATATACGAATGCAGATTCAATGTTTGATGCTGCAAATAAGCTGTATAATGAAGGAAAATTTGAAGATGCCGCTGATATGTATGAAGCTGTTTTGGATGCAGGCAGGGAATCATCATATTTATATTATAATCTTGGAAATGTATATTTCAAGCAAAATGCTTTGGCGGCAGCAATCCTGAACTATGAACGGGCATATCGCCTTAACCCTTCAGACGAAGATGTAAATCATAACCTGGCAATTGCTCGTTCTCAAGTTACAGACAAGTTCAACGAAATTCCCGAATTTTTTGTTCTCACAATATTTGGAAAGATAAAATCGCTGTTTGCGGCAAACACATGGGGATTGATTGCATTGCTGTCGTTTACGGCAGTTCTGGTTTTGGTATTGCTGTTTCTGTTTGCAGGACGGTTATTTGTTCGACGGCTGTCGTTTTGGCTTGCTTGCGTTGTTTTAATACTGTCGATTTCATGCAAACTAATTGAAAACAGCCTGCGCAAATACGACAGCGCTATTGTTTTTGTTCCTGTGCTGACAGCCAAAACATCGCCCGACGACAGCGGAAAAGACATGTTTCTGCTGCACGAAGGCACGAAAGTTTTGGTTCGCGACAGCTTCAGCGAATGGACAAAAATCCAGCTTCCCAACGGAGAACAGGGCTGGGTTGCAAGCGAAGCCATAACAGTAATATAATCGTAAGATTGAAAATATTACAAGATTGCTGTTTTATAACTCATGATACGCAGGGCAAGGTCGAATTGCATTTAAGGTAATATTTTTATAACCGCAAGTCGCTACCTTGTTACAAAACCTGTCAGGTTTACAATATGCATAAAGTCGTCATTGCGAGGTCGAAGACCGAAATAATCCGGTTTATTAACAATGATTTATGAATTGCTTCGCTTCGCTCGCAATGACGAAATGGAGCTTTTGAGACACTTTCTTTTTTCGCATGTCAGCCCGTTTTTATTCTTTTTCTATATGGATATAAATTTCTGCACGGATGCGCATAAATTTCTTTCTAAATGAAAATAAATTTTCTCCTAAATAAAAATAAATTTTCTCCTAAATGAAAATTATTTTTCTCCTAAGCGAAAATTTTCCTCCATGCGGATGGAAATTTATTCGCTTTAATTCAAAAAATAAAATTTGACTGTCACAATGCAAATTACATGAAAATTTATGCAAAGGCGGATAAGAATTAAATTCGGTACGTAATTCTAAAAAGCGCTACAAATTTAGCATTATAAATTCATGTTAAGCATTACAGTCAAAGTCGCATTGCCTGAGAGGCACAACAAACTGCGCATAAGAAAGTCCTGCCTTTCAGGCAGCATGACCTTGTCGCTTAACTGCCGCAGGTCTCGACCTGCGGTTACGAAAATTACGTCCTTTCAGGACGGCGAGACTCTGATAGATGGTGAGTAACATGAGATAACAGGAAAAACATCTTTATTATCTTTTACCTCTGAAAAATATATTTGTTAAGGAGCAACTATCTATTTTTTACCCGTACGATTCGTTATAGATCCCAAAAAATAATAAATAAAACCGGTTATTATTCCGTTCTCTATTCTTCTTCCACCGGCAATACTACGCGGAAGCCTATGGTAGGGCTGACGTAGTTACTATCTTGCTGGTAACGGCGTGAGACGCGGCAATTATCCGTACTGTACCGCCAGTACCCACCGCGCACTACGTACCCATAAGGATTCAAGCGAAGCTTCGACGAGGCATCGTATTTGCCGTACCAGTCCATGCACCATTCGCCTACGTTGCCGCTCATGTCGTAAATGCCAAGTTCGTTGGGCTTTTTCGTGCCTACATCGTGGGTTTTCCCCTCCGAATTGCCATCATGCCATGCAACTTCGTCCATATTGTTGCTGCCACTATACCTGTAGCCTTTGCTGAGTTTGCCGCCGCGCGCCGCGTATTCCCACTCTGCCTCGGTGGGCAGACGGTATTTCCTGCCTGTATCCCTGTTAAGGCGCGAAATAAACTCCTGCGCGTCATTCCAGGTTACCATTTCGACAGGACGGTTTCTTCCAACAAACTGACTTCGATTCTGGTATATCATTAGATAACTCCATTGATCCTGCGTTATTTCATACTGGCTGATGTAGAAACTGCCAACCTTTACCTTATGCGCCGGCTTTTCGTCGCTGTCGCAGCTGTTTCCCTGTTCGGCGGTGCAGCCCATAGTGAATGTGCCGCCTTCCACAAACACCATCTTCGGTGCAAAGTGATAGCGCTTTTCGGTTGCCGCACCGGCGCCCGACGCTACTTCCGTTTCAGACAGCACCACGCGGAAACCCAACCAGTACAAATCCTCGTTGGGGATGTGATGGTCGCCACGAAAAGAAATGTGACAGTATTCTGCATACGATCCGTGACCGCCACCGCGAATCACACATTCGCGACCGTCGACGGGTCCAGTAGGGTTCTGCTGAGGCGAGGCGGCATAGCCGCCATACCAGTCATAACAAAATTCTCTGACGCTACCGCTCATGTCGTAAATGCCAAGTTCGTTGGGTTTTTTGGTACCGACATTGTGAGGTTTAACGGGATCACTGTAGGAAATGCAATACCATGCCACTTCGCCAAGGTTGTTGCTGCCGCTGTACCTGTAGCCCTTGCTGCGGTTGCCGCCGCGCGCCGCGTATTCCCATTCGGCTTCGGTGGGCAGGCGATAGCTTTTGCCTGTAGCCCTGTTAAGGCGAGAGATAAACTCCTGCGCATCGTTCCATGCTATATTATCCACAGGCAAGTTGGCGCCCTTAAGCAGGCTTGGGTTGTTGCCCATGATGCTTTCCCACTGCGCCTGCGTTATCTCATATTTGCCGATATGAAAACTGCTCACCGTTACGCTGTGCGCCGGTCTTTCATCATCTTTGCAGTCGCCTCCCTGTTCGGCGGTGCAGCCCATAGTAAATGTGCCGCCTTCTACAAATACCATTTCAGGTTCGGCAGGATGACGCTGTGCGCTTGCCGCGCCTGCGATAAAAATTACCGCTGCGGCAATCATCGCTGTTTTTAGAATGTTTTGTGTCATATTTATTAAATTTCAGTGGCAAAGATAATCAAAAAATCAATCGCGAAACCGATAATGCGGATTTCAGGCGGTGAAAGTCGCATGATGCCGCCATTTTGTCGCTTTTAGCGAGGCGCTTGTCAGTAAAAGAGAGGAATTTGTCACTCATAGCGAGGACATCCTCACAAAAAGAGAGGAATTTGTCACTCGGAGTGAGGACATTCTTATAAAAAGAGAGGAATTTGTCACTCAAAGCGAGAATATCTTCACAAAAAGAGAGAAATTTGTCGCTCATTGCGAGGACATTCTTATAAAAAGAGAGGAATTTGTCACTCAAAGCGAGGACATCTTCGCAAAAAACATGCCATTTATCTTTAATATAGTTGCTACTTAAAAAGTATATTTTTCAGAGAAAAAAGATAATAAAGATGTTTTTTCTTGTTACTTTTGCGTCAAGGCAAAAGTAACCAACCGAAGCGTAAGCGAAGTTCGCGAACACCAAATAAAAAATAAAACAGCGTGAGCAAAAGGTCAAGAGCAGCCGACGCTATACGCCAACTCCGATTTACGACTGTAACTTGCGGGAACGCCGCCTGCTCAACGTGCTATTAATTTTTCTGCATGTTGATCTGTTGAAAAATTTACCGACATGCGAGAACAGAAGTTGATTAGCAAATAAAAACGGCACAGACTTCGCAGGCGGGGAACCCGCTCGGCGAAGACGGCGTTAAAACGGGATTCCGTCAAGCGAAGCGAGACATTAATTCCGTTAGCCGTTGAGCAGTTAGCGGGTCGACGAGAAGGCTCGCCTTGATTTTTTGTTTCTTTTGTATCAAGACAAAAGAAGAGAAAATAAGATTTTATTTGCAAGGTTTTATGTCTGTATTGAGTAAAACCATGCAATATAACCGTTTTGTAACACAAACGTAATACGGCTGTAACATGCCATCGCTTACTTTGCAGGATATTATAAAACAGGCAAATAATGAGCGACATTTATATTTTTATAGTTATAGCGCTTGCAGCGCTTGCGGTTTCCGACATAATTGTCGGCGTTACAAACGATGCCGTCAATTTTCTGAATTCGGCTCTCGGCTCGAAGGTGGCTCCGCGCAGGATTATCCTGTCTGTTGCGGCGGCAGGGCTTTTGATAGGAACGCTTACCTCAAGCGGAATGATGGAAGTTGCGCGCAGCGGAGTATTTTATCCTGCGCAATTTACATTTCACGAAGTAATGCTGCTGTTTCTTGGAATGATGCTGAGCGATGTAATACTGTTGAATGTGTTCAATTCGCTTGGCTTGCCTACTTCAACAACCGTTTCGATGGTATTTGGACTTTTGGGCGCTGCCGTTGCCGTTGCTCTGCATCATATCAGCGCCGACTCAAGCCTGTTCATTTCCGATATTTCGCATTTCATCAATTCCGGGCGAGCAATGGTAATAATTTCGGCAATACTTGTTTCCGTTGTTGTGGCTTTTGTTGGTGGAATAGTAATAATGTATGTTTCGCGTCTTATTTTTTCGTTTCGCTATCGCAAAATGTTTGCCGGATTCGGCGCTGTATGGTGCGGAATATCTATTGCGGTGATTATTTATTTTGCCGTTTTCAAAGGATTAAAAACTTCTGGACTGATACCTGCCGGCGTTCTTGATTTTGTAACCGGTAATATCTGTTTGGCTTTTACCGGCACGTGGGCAGCATGCAGCCTCGTCCTTTTTGTGCTTCAAAAAATGAAGACAGACATTTTGAAAATAACAATCCTCGCCGGCACATTTGCGCTTGCGCTGGCATTTGCAGGAAACGACCTTGTCAACTTTATAGGAGTTCCCCTTGCCGGTATCGATTCGTTTAATATGGCGCTTAACGCAGGAACTGACGACATGACAATGGAAAGCCTCATGCAGCCTGCGAATGCAAACTTTTTTGTTCTTTTTGCCTCGGGCATAGTAATGATACTGACTCTGTTTTTTTCAAAAAAAGCGATGCATGTTGCCGAAACCGAACTGAAACTGTCGTCGCAAAACGAAGGCGACGAAAAGTTCGGCTCTACGGCGGTATCGCGCTTTCTTGTACGGTTTGCGCTGAATATGAATAATGCCTACAACAGAATTATTCCAAAGTCGCTGCACAGAAAAATAGCAGGCAGGTTTGAACAGTTGCCCGAAGCGGAACGGGGAAACGTTTTTTACGATTTAATAAGAGGAACGGTCAATCTTACGGCTGCATCCATCCTCATATCGTCGGCAACGGCGCTCAAGCTGCCGCTTTCAACAACGTATGTGATATTTATGGTTGCAATGGGAAGCTCGCTCGCCGACCGCGCGTGGGGACGCGAAAGCGCCGTATATCGCATTACCGGAGTAATGACGGTTATTTCCGGCTGGTTTATTACCGCTTTCGGCGGGTTTATAATTGCATTTACGGTTACAGGCATTTTGATTTGGGGCGGAAATGCAGCTGTTGTGCTTGTTTGTCCGGCTTGCTTTTACATGCTCGTTCACAATAATTTTATCTCTAAAAAAAGCAGGAATAAAAATCATGGTAAAAAACAGGATGACAGGTCGGAAGACGCCGAAAGCGCAAACAGCATACTGGATGACTGCATCAATGAAACGTGCGGCATTCTGACAGCCACTACAAAAATATACAACAGAACGCTTGTGGCGACATTTAAGGAAAGCAGAAAAGTTTTGAATGAAATGGTTGTCGAGTCCGACAAGCTGTTTAGCCGGTCGCGGCATCGCAAATACGAAGTCCTGCCTGCATTAAAATATTTTCGGTCATCGGATATTAACTACGGGTACTTTTATGTTCAAATAGTAGATTACCTGTCGGAAATCACAAAGGCTGTACTGCATATCACGCGCCCGTGCTTCGACCACATAAACAACAGCCACGAGGGATTTAACAGAGAGCAGGTTGTTACTTTGATGAATATCAATAATTCGGTAGAAACAATTTACCGGAAAATAAGCGAAATGGCGCACACAAAAAATTTTACCGAACTGGATTCTGTTTTGGAAATGCGCGACGGCTTGTTTGCCGTCATTGCAGATGCGGTCAAGGATGAGTTGAAACGCGTGCAGGCAGGCAAGTCCAAAACAAAAACAAGCATGCTGTATCTTACTGTTTTGAATGAGACCAAAACGCTTGTATTGCAGTCGCGCAACCTGCTGAAATCGCAGAAGTATTTTCTTGAAAACAGCCGTGGCAAGGTTTAGCGAAAATCACCTGTATATCAGATAAGGCTCTGTTCGCTTCCGGTATTCCGGAATATCCCTGTTCCAAATATCAATAATATCCTCGACTTTGTAGTTTTCCGAAAACCTGATTCTTATTTCATCGCTTCCGCATACCTTGTCAAACATGTTTATTCGGTGAGCGTTTTCGGCAAATACATCCCTGTCGGGTTCCTGCCGGCGAACTTCCTGCAGGAAATAAAACTGCACAAGCGAAAGCGGAGCTTTCCCGTAGTCGGTTATATGAATCTGTACGCCGTGCTGTTCAATATCCTTTGCATGACTGTAATATGGACGAAAATGTACAGGACGGAAGATTAATCCGGGCAGATTGAGAGCGTTCATGTCGTTTGCCAGCTTTTCGGCATCGATGCTGCCGCCTGCAAATACTTCAAACGGCAGTGTGTATCCAATGCCGATATTGTACCCGTATAGCTCGCCGAGTATTCCCGATACCGGATAAAAGAATGCGGACACGGCATGTGGAATATGAGGCGATGACATAACCCACTGGAGCTGCGTATCAACAAAGTTCATGCTGCGCGTCCAGCCGTGCATCTCTACAACGTGAAGCATGCACTGCACTCCTTTCGACAGCATTTTTTCGCCGTTAAGAAATTTCGCAAGTTCGCCTGCTGTTAGCCCGTGAACGTAAGGTATTGCAAACTGGCTTACAAACGAAAAGAATCCGCTGCGGGTAATGACGCCTTCCATTTTTTCGCCTCCAAGAGGATTTGGACGGTCAAGCACGACAAATTCAATGCCGTTTTCTGCGGCAGCTTCCAGTGCAAGCCCAAGCGTGCTGATATACGTATATGAGCGCGAGCCTATGTCCTGAATGTCATAAACCAGAATATCAACTCCTGCGAGTATTTCGGGTGTCGGCTTCCGCAGTTTCCCGTGCAGGCTGTAAACGGGAAGGTTTGTCTTTTCGTCGCGTTCATCTTCAACATGATGACCGGCTGTGAAATTTCCGCGTATTCCGTGTTCGGGCGCATAAAGAGCCACCAGATTTACTTCGTCAGCTTCAAACAGAATATCGACTGTTGACTTCAGCCTGCCGTCAACGCCTGTGGGATTTGTTATAAGCCCTACGCGCTTTCCCTTCAGGATGTCGAAATTGCGTTCGCGTAAAACTTCAATGCCTGTTTTTACCTTTGGCTGCGCAAAAATACAGCATGCAAAAAGAGTAAATGCCAATGCCGTTAAAATTGATTTTTTCATGAGTATGTAATTTTAAAACTGTTAACAAGTCAATGAGATATAATAGCGTTTAAGATAATAAATTCTTGTGCCTGTATCTGCACTGTTTCGCAAAGATAGACATATTTATTGATTTTTTGAATTTAATGATTTAATAATTTAAAGATTTAACGATTTGAGAAACAGTTTTTTTTCAACTGCAACATCATAAATTTTATATATTTTGACTGAAAAAAACTTTTGTATTAAAAAATTTGTTAATTTTGCATTGCTTTAATAAATGAAAATATATATCAAATGGGTAGTTTATCGCATATAAAATCAGTCGCACAGGCAAAATCGCCAATATGTGCTTTAAGGTTTTTCCTGCATCTGATTTACCCGTACGAAAGGCTTCGCCGAAGTGTTTTAGACCTTTTTCATACCGGCGAAAATAAAAAACTTGTATTTATAAAATATAATATTGAATATAATTTACTGACTCATGTTACTCAGAACCGTCAAAGTTGCATTGCCTGAAAGGCAACATGTTCATAACCGCAGGTCGGCGACCTGCGGAGAAAGCTCATCTCGACCAGCGCTGCCTGTAAGGCAGAACAGATGGAACGTAAGAAAGTCCTGCCTGAAAGGCAGCATGACCTTGTCGCTTAACCGCCGCAGGTCGCCGACCTGCGGTTATGAAAGTTACGTCCTTTCAGGACTTATAGATGACAATTAAATCTTAAATTGAAAAATGATAAATATAAAAACAGTCAATAGAAATATTTTAAGCATATTGTTATGCATGATATTGTTTTTCCATTTTGCCGGAAAACTTTGCGCACAGGGTATCTCAACGCAGGGTACAGACTTTTGGCTGTCGTTTGGAAACAATATGAATGCTTCGTATATTAATGTTAATTTACAGGTAAGAATAGTAACAAGCGATGCCGCCACAGTTAAATTAACATATACTTATGATAATGCGGATACAATCGTAAATATTGCAGCAGGAAGCGTTTATACCTACTCGTTTACCGAAACGGAAAGGTTAAAACTTTATTCGGATGTTACGGGTATAACAGGCAAATCGCTGCACATAGAATCCAATGTTCCTGTTTCTGTGTATGCTTTAAATCAATACGCATATACAACGGATGCAACAAATGTACTTCCTGTTGATGCATTGGGAGCAGATTATTATCATATTTCATATTTAAGTGTTGCCTGGAATCCACCACTTTCCGATGGCTATACTGTGATTGCAACAGAAGATGTGACAGAAATTTATGAAAATGGAATATTAAAAGCAAGTTTACAGAAAGGTGAAGTGTATTCTGCTTATTTTTCGACTACGGATTTAACGGGAAAACATATAACATCAAATAAATCTATAGCTTATTTTGTAACAAGCGAAAGCGTTTTTGTTCCTAAAGATTTATGGGCAGCCGATTGTTTATATCAGCAATTAATTCCAGTAAATAAATGGGGAAATAATTTTCTGGTTCCCATAACGCATCGAGGAATAGAACGCATAAGAATTATTGCATCTCAGGATGGAACGATAATAACGCAAACAGGCGGTGTAATTAAAACAGATAATGGAGGATACAGCCAGAATTCATTAAATCTCAACAGGGGAGAGTTTGTAGAACTGGAAGCAAGCCTTACCGGTTGCGGATGTTATATATCATCCAACAAGCCTGTAGGTGTTTGTACATATTTAATAGGAATGGACAACCTTTCATTGCTTACTACTAAAGGAGACCCTGCAATGGCTTGGGTTCCGCCTGTTGAACAGTCAATTAACGGAACGCTTATAGCGCCCTTCGTTCCTGATGGAATTACGGCTTTGGATGAACATTATGCCTTAATAATAACTCCGACGGCAAGCAAAAATCTAACAACCGTGGCAACAGGAACAAACCCAGCAACGGCATTAACAGGTGGAAGCTGGTGCGATAATACAGCTTCAAATTTTTCGTTTTATTCTCTGCAATTATCCAATAATTCAAATGATGCCTACTATTTTGCCAATCCGTACGGATTAACGGTAATGGGCTATGGTATTGGCTCGTACGAATCATATTATTACTTTGCCGGCGCAGCTGCACGCGATTTGGATTTGGCATTTTATTATACAAATCCCGGTATCAGCGATACAATCCATCATCAAGATTTGGAAGGCATGGCTTTTTGTGATACGGTTGCCCATTTCAGCGCGGTTGTACAGTATGCAATGAGTGCAACGCCCGGATATCTTAAATGGTTTATAGACAATGTTGAGCAAAACGCGGTTAGAGACTCGCTGTCGTGGTGGACGACTTCATTAAGCCCCGGCGTGCATACTGTTGATTTGGTAGCTTTGGGACTTAACGGAGATATTGACACCGCATCTTCCACATTTACAATATCCGCTCCCGAAATTAATACAATCACAGATATAATATGCTGGGGAACCGGAAAATACCATGATTACGGATTTGATACGCTACCTCAGCAAACAGGCATGATATACGATAC
>JAIRZQ010000028.1 GCA_031267135.1 Prevotellaceae bacterium | reverse complement strand
GCGCAACTATCAGCAATGACAATTTTCTTGAACAAACCCCAAAGGATTTGTCGCACACCATCAACAGCTTTTTGGTAATCGAAAGTGCGTTTTTTGTAAAATTGTGGTAAGAGATTTGTGGCTCGTTCAATTGGGCCCGCTACCAAAAGAGGGAAAAAACCGATATAAGCGAAAAAAGCAATAATATCTTTTGTTGGTTCAATTTTTCGTTTGTAAACATCAATTGAATAACTGAGCGCCTGAAAAGTGTAAAACGAAATACCTACAGGAAGAATGATTTTAAGTGTATGTAGCTGTAAATTAATTCCAATCGAAGCAAAAGCGGAGATGAAGTTTTCAACAAAGAAATTGTAATATTTGAAGACGCACAAAACTCCAAGGTTTAGCGCTATATTACTAATATTTAGAAATTTGCGTGAAAACAATTGTTTGCCTTGATGATTGTCTGTATGTTTCATTAGTAGCCCACATCCCCAAGAACAAAAAGAAGTAAAAGCAATAAGCAGCAAAAAACGCCAATCCCACCAACCATAAAAAACGTAAGACGCAACGACTATAAAAAAGTTTTGAACTTTTAAATTCCGTTGGAAAACAAACCAATATAGCAAAAAGACTATCGGTAAAAAAATGGCAAAAGTAATAGAGTTAAAGAGCATTATATTTTTTTAGGCACAAATCTAAGCAAAAAAAGATATATTAAGAAAAGAACATATTCAAAATTTAATGATTTTTTTCTTAATCCGGTTGTGTGATATACTACCTAAAGAAGACACTTATTCAAATTACTACTCTCCATCTCGCCCGACAACTATTCTTTAAAAAAGAAAAGAGCGTATCAAAAGTAGTGCATTCTCTTTTCCATGTTTATATGAGTTGAAGTTAAATGAAAGCTAATTAATACCATGCAATACAGTTTTCAAATCTTCAATCAAAAGTTTTGTTCTGCGCTCTACTCCCTGTTTATTTAAGTGGTATACTGAGTCGAACATCAAAGAATCAGACATCATATATCTTTCCGGAGTGCCTAAAATTTTAAATGTATTGATTTTTAAGTCCTCCTCTACTTTTTTGACAGCCTCAACAGAGTTATTGAATGAAGTTTCCTGAAGACAAGGAAATGAGACAAAAAAGACACAGCCTTTTTCTTGTAGTTTATCCATAATCTGTTTTATTTCAACTACTATTTGGGGGTCATATTCTGTAATATCTATTGTCTTAGGCATAATCTCATCATGACGATTTTCCAAATTCCAATGCGCATCAACATCTCCATATTTATTAAAGGAGTTAACACTATATACATCACTTTCTTTTGGATTTATATATTCAATGGGATTAAACTTTGAAAGAATAAATGCGCCGGTATATGGAAAACAATTGTACAGTTGCTTTTTACTGAGCAGTTTAATATTTGATCTATTTACATCAATAACTGTTCTAAGTAATTCTGCAGAAGCAACATTCCAATCATTGCAAAAATGTTCATATTCGGGAACAAAAACAATTATATCGCCTTTTTTTACATATTTCATAGTGTTTTCTAACATGTATTTTACACCAATACTTGCGTGAATAGCCGTATTAATAGGGTTTATCTTTAATGAATCTTCAATCCACTTACAATCAACACCAAATGACAGGTTTGAACCTCCAACAAAAATAATTCGGGTAGAAGGAGTAGCTATCAATAACGAATCTTTTTTTATCTCTGCAAAAAGTAAAGATTTTGAGGCACGTGGTGTAGATGGCAAAAAAATGAATAAAAGGAATAAACCAAATAACAATATCAGTAAACTTACAAATAATAATATTTTCAGAATAAATCTTTTCATCTTTTTTAAAATTGAAAATAAATAAAATCGTGTGTTTGACCTCGAAGGCTTACTAAAAGGATTATGAAAGCAAGTGTTAAGTAAAAAAAATATCTTAAGTATTTATTCCAACCAAAACCAAATGTTTCCAATCCATGCTGTTTATCTCGCTGTATCCATTCTACATAGAACATACAAAGTACAAAAAATAAACACTTTAATATACGCATTCTATCAGTATGAGGGAGATGGAGATGGATTAAACTTCGGTCTATCATACCTACAAAATACTCAAATGCCATTTCAATACTATCTGCACGAAAAAACACCCAGCCTATTACAACCAACATAAATGTCACTCCTATTTGGAAGACTTCCTTTATGTTTGGTAAATTTCTTCCTTCAGCAACTGTATTGGTATATTTTCGGTTCTGATTGAGCAAAATCAATGGCAAAAACAATAATGCATGAAATGCCCCCCAAGCAATAAATGTCCAATTTGCCCCATGCCAAAATCCACTCACAAGAAAAATGACGAATGTATTGCGAACTATCTTTGCTTTTGAAACCCGACTTCCACCTAACGGAATATAAACATAGTCTCGAAACCAGGTTGTCAGAGAGATATGCCATCGTCGCCAAAATTCAGCAATGTCACGTGAAAAATATGGATATGCAAAATTTCGCATGGCATTGATACCGAACAAGCGAGCTATACCAATAGCAATATCTGAATAACCTGAAAAATCGCCATAAATTTGGAAGGCAAAAAACATCACTCCTAAAAGCAAAGCTAAACCCGTTTGATCTTGCGGATTTTCAAAAATTATATTTACATAAGCAGCGCAATTATCGGCAATGGCAATTTTTTTGAACAAACCCCAAAGGATTTGTCTCACACCATCAACGGCTTTTGAGTAATCGAAAGTGCGTTTTTTGTAAAATTGTGGTAAGAGATTTGTTGCCCGTTCAATTGGGCCTGCTACCAAAAGAGGGAAAAATCCGATATAAGCAAAAAAAGCAACGATATCTTTTGTTGGTTCAATTTTTCGTTTGTAAACATCAATTGAATAACTAAGCGCCTGAAAAGTGTAAAACGAAATACCTACAGGAAGAATGATTTTAAGTGTATGTAGCTGTAAATTAATTCCAATCGAAGCAAAAGCGGAGATGAAGTTTTCGACAAAGAAATTGTAATATTTGAAGATACCCAAAATTCCAAGATTTAACACTATATTGCTAACACTTATAAATTTGCGTGAAAACAACTGTTTGCCTTGATGATTATCAGTATGTTTCATTAGCAGCCCACATCCCCAGGAACAAAAAGAAGTAAAAGCAATGAGCAGCAAGAAACGCCAATCCCACCAACCATAAAAAACATAAGA
>JAIRZQ010000009.1 GCA_031267135.1 Prevotellaceae bacterium | reverse complement strand
AAAGACTGGCAGCTAATACTCCAACAAGCCGATGAATCGCCCCCCGAACCGACACTTTTTGATTAGAGGGGGCTTGTACATTAAAAAAACACTACTCAACCGCAATTTTACAGCCGTTGAGCATTGCTTTTTTGCCTATCCCGTTTTTTACCGGACAGTAATAATTTATAAAGTAATGTCATTGCAAGGCGGAACGCTGAAGCAATCCGGAAAAGTGAAGAGCGAAGAGTAAAAAGTTAAGAATGTAAAAATGAATAATTCAATCGTCAATGGTAAATATGAAAATGGTCAATAAACAATGTTCCGTCGGGGACAGAATGTCGGTGGAAGAAATAGACAGCCGTCATTCCCGCGCAAGTCAGAATGACGGTTCAAATCCGGGACTAATATCATTATTTACCACATGATTCGTTATAGAACCATTTTTATATTTATTTCTTCATGTTACGCATGACATCAATGCAGCATCATTGCCTTTCAGAACAGCGAGCCTCAGACCAATGATGCATCACATGAATTCTAAAACTGCAATCCTGTAATAACTCACAACCTGACGGTTAATATTATCGTTATGGCTTAGCTTGCAAGCAAACCATAACGACAGCCGCCGAACAAATAACCGTCCTGCAAACATAAACAGTAAATCAACATCAAAGCCGATATTTGCAACATCGGGAATATTAATGCAAATAACAATATTTTATTTAATTTTGTAACAATTTTTAATGCATAAAACAATGAACGGAAAAAGTTTTGCAAGCGACAACAATTCAGGAATACATCCTGTAATTATGGCGGCTATCGAAAATGTCAATAAATATCATGCCACCGCTTACGGAGACGATGACTTTACGCAAGAGGCAGAGCGCATGTTTAAACAGTTTTTCGGAGAAGATACCGAAGTTTTTTTTGTCTTCAACGGCACTGCCGCCAACGTACTCGGCTTGAAAGCCGCCACCCGGCAATACAATTCGATTATATGTTCCGAGCTTGCGCACATAAATGTTGATGAATGCGGAGCGCCCGAACGGTTTACAGGCTGCAAGCTCCTGACCTGCCCTACAGCAGATGGAAAAATAACCATCGGCGAAATCGCAAAACATCTTCACGGAACAGGCTCTCAGCATCATGCTCAGCCAAAAATAATTTCTATTTCGCAGCCAACCGAGCTTGGAACAGTTTATTCGCCGGATGAAATAAGCGCCATTGCGCAGTTTGCTCATGCAAACAGCCTGCTTTTGCATGTTGATGGCGCGCGCCTTGCAAATGCAGCTGCAACGCTGAATATGGAATTTAAAAAAATGACTGCCGATGCAGGCGTTGATATCCTGTCGTTTGGCGGAACAAAAAACGGAATGATGTATGGCGAAGCTGTCGTTCTGCTAAAGCCCGAATTATCCGAAAACTTTATGTACATTCGCAAGCAGGCTATGCAGCTTGCATCAAAAATGCGATTCATCTCGGCGCAGTTTATCGCATATTTGAGCAACGGTCAATGTATCAAAACAGCCAGACATTCTAACAAAATGGCAAAACTGCTTGAAACAAAAATCAAAGAAATTCCGCAGGTAAAAATAACTCAGAAAGTAGAATCCAACGCTGTTTTTGCGCTCATTCCGCCCGAGATTTGCAGCGATTTGCAAAAAGAATATTTTTTCTACCTTTGGGATGAAAAAAACTGCGAAGCCCGCTGGATGTGTTCGTTTGATACAACCGAAGCCGACATAGACAAATTTGCAGAATTAATAAAAAAACTGATAACAAACATTCAAAAACAAAATGAAAAATAAAAGAATATTAGCGCTTGATGCATTTAGGGGATTTACCGTTGCATTAATGATTATGGTAAACAATCCGGGAAGCTGGAGCCATGTTTATTCTCCGTTGCGCCACGCCGAATGGCAAGGCTGCACGCCTACCGACCTTGTATTTCCGTTTTTTCTTTTTGTTGTCGGAGTTGCATCATTTTTTTCATTCAAAAAATTTGATTTCAAACTCAATAAAACAACATTTTTTAAGCTTTTTCGCCGTGCATTACTGATATTTTTGATTGGATTTTTATTAAATCTTTATCCGTTTTTCGACATCAATAAACCATTCTCGTTACAAAATATCTGGAATAAAATAGAAACCGTCAGAGTGTTTGGAGTGCTGCAACGTATTGCATGCGCCTATTTCATCGGGATTTTTGTTTGCCTTTTGCTTAAATCGACAAAGAAAATTGCAGCGGCAGGCATTACCCTGATGCTCCTGTTTTGGGGAATTTTAATTGCATATAACCCGCAAAATCCTTACGACAAAAAGGAAAATGCATGCCGTGCCGTCGACTTGATTATTCCCGGTGAAAACCATACGTATAAAGGCTACAGCCGCTCGCTCGAACTTGATAATTTTGACTTTACTGTTGCAGATGACGCGCATTTTACCGTAAAACCTGCCAATGAGGCGGATATCGACTTGAAATATGTTTCGTTTCGCTCGTCGGGCAACTACGAACTGAAATGGGAAATGAAAAACGATGAAATAATATACACGGTTATTCCGCCCGAAAATACAGGTGAGGAAAACGCGCCGGCAACTGCAATTCAACAACTGACCGGAGCAGCCGAGCGAATACCTTTCGACCCCGAAGGCTTACTGGGTGCAATGTCGGCTGCGGCAACAGTTATTTTCGGATTTCTGGCAGGCAGGCTGATTAATTTTTATTCCGAAAACAGGAAAAAAACAGTAAATCATCTTATGCTTTTCGGGTTGGCAGCTGTTTTTGCAGGAATGTTCTGGGGACAGTGGCTTATAATATGCAAGCCTTTGTGGACAGGCTCATACGTATTGTATGCAGGCGGTCTGGCGATGATTGTTCTTGCATTTTTCATCTGGCTTATGGATGTAAAGCAGTACAGTCAAAAATATTTTCGTCCTTTTGTTGCCTTTGGTTCCAATCCCTTGTTTTTGTTTGTCATTGCCGGCGTAACAGTCAAAACCATGGGTTTTGCATGTTTTAATATTGGCGGAATGCCGCTGCAAGGCTGGATTTATGAAAATATTTATAAGGGAATTATCGACCCGGCTTTCGGTTCGCTGATGTATGCAATTACTTTTATTGCCATGATGTGGATACTTGCTGAAATACTGTACAGAAAAAAAATATATATCAAAGTATAAAGAAACAATCAATAGCCGCCGCTAAATGCCGGTACCGATTTACGACTGTGACTTGTGGGAACGCCGCCTGCTCAACGCTATGTTACTTCGCATTGAGGTTGAAAGTGAGCCATACCAACGCGGATGCGGCAATCACGCCGAAGCCTATGCAGAACCATTGATCAACACCCGCCATATAGAGTATGATGAACACGGCCAGCAGGCTATCCGCAAAGATGAAGAGGTATTGCGCTTTCAAACCTTTGAACTCAACGCTTTTCCCAATGCCTTTATTCACATTGTACTCCATAATCGTTGCTGTGTATGGATATTAAAGGAAGAAGGAGCGCAGAATCGTGGCGGCGACAATCAGGAAGATACACGCACCAAACCACGAGGCCGCAGTTTTCGATGTATCGAGGTCGCCCGAACTAAACTTGTTATAAACTTTGATACTGCCAATTAACCCGACGACCGCTCCGATAGCGTATATCAACTTGGTTCTGGGGATCGAAATACGATGTTATCATGTTGGTAGCTTCGGTGATACCACCGACACCGTTACCCTACGTAAAGGCGCTTGCGGCAGCCATGATGAAGGCCGCCGACATAAGAATTGTTTTCTTTGTCATTGCTAATTTTTTTAATGGCGGGGCGAGGGTGGGGTTAGTCCCCCGCACACCGCCGGAAATGAATAATTGCTTTTCTTACTCTGATTTTTTTAGTGGTGATCAGCGTAGCTAACCGTAATCACGCTCTTTCATACCTCTTTTTTTTAATTGTTATTTACTTCAGGCGAATGCCCGGACATCAAAGTCATTGGGCGCTTTCACGCTGAGTTCATCGGTTATTTCCCCGGCTTCCCGCTTGTGGCGGTAGAAGTCGGCGAAATAATTATCCATCAGTTTGCCGGCGGCGACTTTCTTTTGCGGTTCGCCCGACACAACCTGTTCAAACATATCGGTCTGCAGGACTTCTACCAGAACACGCCCGGCTTCTTCCCGTTCTTCAAGGCTTGCGGCTTCGGGATTCTCTACCGTTTTCATCATACCCGACAAATCATCGAAGTATAATCCGCTTGCCACATTTATCCCGGACAATCCCCCCGCTTCCTCGCTTTCTTCGGTATCTACATAATCCTCGTTGTCATTGGATTCTTCCCCCTCTGGCTTGTCGTCGATTACTAAATCAATCTCACCGGAATCGTCCGTTTGTTGACCGGAGAAAAATATCTTATCCAGTTCGGAGGGAGGGATTACTGCCGGAGTGTTTTGGAGTTCCCCACCTACGTTTTCAGCGGCAAATGTAGGGGTATTTTCTTCACGTTTCTCGCTTTTAATCAGCGTGATATCTTGTGTCAGCGAATGGCGCAGGTCGAAGCCACCTTTTCCGACAATATCCTCTTTCGAGGATGATTTTAACGGATTGAACGCAGGCTTTTTCGCCGCGTTCATTTTCCGTTTTACCGACCGTTCCCACACGAGATAGCCCGCGAGGAAAATCAGGAACAGAATCGTTTACAATGACATATAATATGCCTAATGTGATAACGCCAAAAGCAAGCATGAATAAAAAACTGTTGGAAGGTTACGATATTCAGGTGTTCAATCGCTTAGGTTCG
>JAIRZQ010000167.1 GCA_031267135.1 Prevotellaceae bacterium | reverse complement strand
AAAACATTTTAATAATTAATACTTATAATAAATCATTGATATCATCCTCTGTAAATACTATTGTGCATTTTAAAGCAACCTTCCCTGTTATTATATGTCGCCGATAATTGCTCTTGTTTCTACGTTTCACCGGTTACCATATTTTTCTTCTTTTGTTCCATTTTCGTCAATAATTGATAATCTCAGCTACATTCATCTATGAAAATAGATCAATTATCAGATATTCTCATTCGATAATATACAATACATTCGGTATATATTTTGTACAAAAATAATCAGGCTTTAAATACGTTGTGTATTATTTTAGTTAATAATACATAATTTACGGCATATTTCTTATAAACATCATATAAACAGATATATATGAATTAGGCTAAATGCACGACGCATAGAAAAATTTCCTATTTATATGGTAATTACAAGAGGCTTGTATTACTGTCTAATGGTTTGTATATTAAAGGTTCATCTAGGAAATGCGTAGTTTTTATCGTGTCGTCTAAGGATTTTAAGTTCGAAGAACTTATGGTCTCTGTATCCATAAGCTAGTCTTTTCATTGTTTTGATTTTATTATTTATACCTTCCGGTTTGGCTGTCGATATATGATAGTCATACCAAGCCGGAATTCCCCACCAGTGTGCTTTTAGGGTATTGGCAAATGTAGTGAGCTTGGATATTTTAGCCAGATAAGCTTATTCAAGCCATTCATCCAAGAACTTCCTTTGCCTGTTCTTTATCTGTCTGTGTCCATATTTCCCGTAAGCTTTCTTTTAGATAATAGACCTTCATCAATGGTTCGTTCAGTTTCAATGCATTTTCAAGTCTTGATTTGAATTTCTCATCATCCATGTCTTTTCCATTACAAAGCAGTAGCCATCGTGTGCCCTTGATAACCTTTCATTTATTCAAGTCTCTTTCCTGCCGGTAGAGCGAACGCCGTATTCCGTCCAAGGCGTCATTCATCAACTTAATAACATGAAAATGATCGAAGACCAATGTGGCATCTGGAGCATGAGTCATTACGGAGGATATAAAAGCCGATAAAAGGTCGGTAGCCACAGCTTCGATTCTCACACCTTTTTTCTCTACCTTCTGCCGGAATTTATCCAGGACATCAGCTCCCATGCCATCACCGATATAAATAACCCTGCCGGTTTGTATATCTACCACTATAGTCTTATAAATATGCCCCCTGGCTACAGCGAACTCATCAATCCCGATATAATGAACCTCTGTGAAGTCCGAGTTGGCGTAGTGCCGTTGGAGATAGTTCTTTTGAATCTCTTTAACCATATCCCAGGGTAAGTGGAGATGATTTGACACATTTTTCAGAAACTGTTTAAAATTAGAATAAAATATTGAATATCAGTTGTTTATTTGATAAATGTTTCGTATCTTTGTGAGTACCAATTCATAAAGAACGATGACAAATTATTCGACAAATTTGACCGACAGCCAATACGATGCAATGATACAAATAATTGGCGACACCCGCAAGCGTAAACATGCGTTGCGAGACATATTGAATGCCATTTTTTACCTGTTAAAGACCGGTTGCCGGTGGCGCATGCTACCGTGCGATTTCCCCAAATGGCAACCGGTCTATTATTATTTTTCACGATGGAAGGAAGACGGGACATTTGAAGAAATCCATGAACGCTTGCGTGACAAATGCCGTAAACAGCAAAAAAGGCACCAGTCACCCAGTGTTGGACTGATCGACAGTCAAAGCGTGAAGACTACTCGTGTGGGGGGAGAAAGTCGTGGCGTGGACGGCGAAAAAAAATGACAGGACGCAAAAGGCACATCATCACGGATACCAACGGTTTACTGCTGACGGTTGAAATACACGCTGCCAACGAAAATGACGGCAAGGCCGCTTTCAGGGTGATCAAATCGCTAGGTGGCCATTTTGAACGAATGAAGAAGATCCATGCCGACGGGGGTTACCGGGGCGAATTGGCAGAGCATGTCAAAAATGACCTCGGGTGGGACATGGAAATCACCTCGCGGTCAGACAAATCAACCGGGTTTAAGCCACTGCCCAAGCGATGGATCGTGGAGAGAACATTTTCATGGCTGGAAAATTTTCGCAGGCTGGCCAAAGATTATGAATACAAGGTTTCTACAAGTGAAGCCATGGTATATCTGGCTTTTATCGCTTTGATGATAAATAGAATTGATTCGCAATAAAATTTAAACAGTTTCTAAATTGCGATTAAACCGTTATTAAAAAAACAATATAAAAATTAATTCTAATTAATTTATTAACAGTCCATTTCGCAATAATGTCCTATTCAAGCAATTTTGCTTTTTGTTTTTCAAATTCTTCTTTTGTTATAATTCCTTCATCAAGCAGGGCTTTAAGTTTGCGAATTTCATCGGCAATGCTGAAATTGACGGTATTCTTTTCGGCATCTTCCTGTTCTTTTAATGCCTCTGTTTGTTCTGTTTCAGGTTTTACAATCTGTTTAGGCGTTATAATATTACCGGTTTGTATAAGAATTTCGCCTGTATTAAGGGCCTTTTCGAGGTAGCAGTACAGATTTTCCTTTTGGGGACGATAATATAAAGTAAGCAGCCAGATTTTTTCGTTTTTTTTACTTATCTGCTTTATTTTTTTTATGCTCACTTTTTCTCCCGAATAATTTGCATAAATGTTTTTTGTAAATTTATGCGTGATTTTAGAAACCATTTCTTCGGGTTCGGAAAATATGTTTTCAAAACAATTTTCGTAGCAACCTGTCGGATTACCGATAAGAAGCGCATCGCCTTCGCTCAACGCTATTCCGTTCTTCAGATGCAGCGTTTTGTTGTTAAGTTGGGCAAAATCGTCCGACTGGGAATTTGCCGTTTGCAAAGTGCATGCAATCACAATAAATGCTGTTAATATTTTTTTCATATTTATTATTTTTTACAAAGGTACGCTTTACATCGTAATTATTTTTGATTTTATCAATATATCCGCATTGTCAACTTGGTTTACTTCTTCTTTTTTTACAGTTCCGCTTTATTGAACAACATCTTTAAATGCTTCGTTCATATTCACATATTCAAATATCTGTTCCTGCACGCTGTCCTTATACGCAAACCTGTCGATTGAATTCCATGCGTGTTCTTTTTTGTTTACGGCATTTGTGATCTTAATGCTTTTCAATACTATTTGCGGTTGTCCTGTTTCGCTGTTTTTTGCTACTGCAAAAACAGGTTCCGAAAACTTTACTCGCGACCAGTTTAGTTTCAGCGAACGCGAATCTTCTTTTTCGACTTTCAATACTAATTTTCCCAAAGTATTCATTGTTATCAAAAATGTGCCGTTTACTTCGTCGTAGTCGCTGATAGTTGAAAGCGATAATTCCATTTGAAATAATGACGATTCGGCAAATTCTTCGATGGCTTTATTAAACAAAGCTGTTATTTCAGCTCCGGTGTCCGACGGTTGCGATGCTTTTGTTCTTATGTATTCACTCATATATTCGTGAGGTGAAAATAATTTTATAAAACCCCATTTGCCGTTTTGATTTACACAGGCTAAATTCTCCGAAAAGTCTCTTACTCCGACAAACTCTGGAAGAATTACCCAGTTATTATTTTTATCAACAAATCCGTATTTGCCGTTTTTAACCGATTGAAATACCGTGCTGTTATTTTCGGGACGCGGCGTTAGTTTCCTTGATCTGTTTTTTATGGGAAGTATGGGAGTCTGATTTCCGTTTCGGTTTATAAAATAATCTTCATCTTTTTCATATCTTTCCACTCGCGCTATGTCATTACGAAAATTATATACATCGTAATATTTGGGTTTAATTACGATTTCGCCTTCATGGTTTATATATCCCCATTTTCCTTTCAGTTTTATGCCCGCCATTCCGTCCGAAAAATTTTTTACTCCGTCAAATTCCGGTTCTATGACAATAGCGCCTGTTTTATCAATAAATCCCCATTTGCCGTTTTTACGTATGGATGCCAATCCTTCATAAAACGACGATGCGACCTCAAATTGTGGTTCTATAACCCATTTCCACGAAGGAAAAGAATCATTGTTCTGTGATTTTGCAATTACAGTTGCACATAGCATAGCAACAACATAAACAGTTAATTTCAAACGTTTCATAAACTTATTAATTTTTGTAATTAATTAAAATTTATGCAATAAGGTAAACGTATTGCATAAACACCGTCAAAATATTACGCAATGTTAGTAATAATTGTTGATAAATAAAAATATATTTACATATTTTACATATAAATGTATTTGAGAACAGTATTTATCTATCATATTCGGGCAAAATTTTTATGCGGGCTGTTAAAAAATACTTTATATCTGTAATTTTTTATTATTACATTTTCCGCAATACGTGATGAATTTATATGATAGAGTAAAATATAAAATAAGTGCAGATGATTTTCAGACTTTTTGTCATTATGCTTAAATGTATTTTGACAAAATGACCTGTATATAAGCAATTTAACGACAATTTGTCATAAAAATATCTTTGGCAGGCATTTTGATAATTACAGATTATAAAAATATTTAATTTTTAAACAAAATAGATACGATTATGAATAACAATTTTACAATAAAATCACAGGAAACAATCCAAAATGCTTTGAATATTGCACGCAAAAACAATAACCAATGCGTGGAAACTGCACATTTATTGCAGGCAATACTCAGTGAAAACGACAGCATCGGTGTTTATTTATTTAAAAAGGTCGGAGTAAATATCAGCCTTGTCAATAAGAATCTTTCGGATATTATTTGCCGGTTTGCAAAGGTTTCGGACGGCGAACAGTATTTGAGCCGCAATGCAAATCAGGTAATAACAAAATCTTCGGAATTTGCATCTAAAATGGGCGACAGATTTGTTTCGGTAGAACATCTTCTGCTCGGGCTGTTGGATATTGATGACAATGTTTCACAGTTATTAAAAAATGCAGGACTTGGAATTAATGAACTAAAAAAAGCAATTACGGAAATTCGCAAAGGTTCGAAAATAGACAGCGAAACTGCCGAAGAAACTTACGATTCGCTGAATCGTTACGCTATAAACCTTAATGAGCGTGCGCGCGCAGGCAAGCTCGATCCTGTTATAGGGCGGGATGAAGAAATTCGGCGTGTGTTGCAAATACTTTCGCGCCGTACAAAAAACAATCCGATACTCGTGGGTGAACCGGGCGTGGGAAAAACGGCAATTGCCGAAGGAATTGCACGTCGCATAGTAAATGGAGATGTTGCCGAAAATCTTAAAAACAGGCAAATTTTTTCGCTTGACATGGGAGCGCTTATCGCAGGCGCAAAATACAAAGGCGAATTTGAAGAACGTTTGAAATCGGTAATCAAGGAAGTCATTGATTCTGATGGAAAGATTATTCTTTTTATAGATGAAATTCATACTCTGGTCGGAGCGGGAAAGAGCGAAGGTGCAATGGATGCTGCAAATATATTGAAACCGGCTTTGGCGCGCGGCGATTTGCGTGCCGTAGGAGCTACAACTCTGGACGAGTATCAGAAATATTTTGAGAAGGATAAAGCGCTTGAACGGCGATTCCAAACAGTAACGGTTGACGAGCCTTCTGTTGCGGATGCCATATCAATTTTACGTGGATTGAAAGAACGCTACGAAAATCATCATAAAGTGAAAATAAAAGATGATGCAATAATTGCAGCTGTTGAATTATCGAATCGTTACATTACATCAAGATTTTTACCCGACAAGGCTATTGATTTGATTGACGAAGCGGCAGCAAAACTGCGTCTTGAAATAAATTCAGTACCGGAAGATATTGATGAATTAGACCGTCGTGTGCGGCAATTGGAAATCGAACGTGAAGCAATTAAGCGCGAAAACGATAAACAGAAAACAGATGTTATTTCAAAACAGATAGAAGAAATAAATGAACGGCGAAATGTATTGCGCGCCAAATGGGAAGAAGAAAAAAATATTATAGATAAAATACAAAAAAACAGACAGCTTATAGAAGATTTGAAATTGCAGGCAGACAATGCCGAACGTAGCGGAGATTATGGAAAAGTGGCAGAAATACGTTATGGCAAAATACGTGATGCGGAAGAAGAAAATAAAAAACTAATCGAACAGAAACAGGAATTGCAGGAGGATTCATCGCTTATCAATGAAGACGTTTCGGCTTCCGATATTGCAGAAATTGTTCAAAAGTGGACGGGAATACCTGTTAACAGGATGTTGCAGAGCGAAACGGAAAAATTACTTTCGATGGAAACGAAGCTGCACGAGCGCTTAGTTGGTCAGGACGAAGCGATACAAGCCGTTTCGGATGCTATTCGTCGAAGCAGAGCAGGCTTGCAGGACGAGAAACGGCCTATAGGTTCATTTCTGTTTTTGGGAACCACAGGCGTAGGAAAAACCGAACTGGCAAAGGCTTTGGCTGAATTTTTGTTTAATGACGAAAACATGATTACCCGTATTGACATGAGCGAATATCAGGAGCGGCATTCTATTTCGCGTTTGGTAGGAGCTCCTCCGGGATACGTGGGATACGATGAAGGCGGGCAACTTACCGAAGCCGTACGGAGAAAGCCGTATTCGGTTGTATTGCTCGACGAAATCGAAAAAGCGCATCCGGACGTTTTCAACACTTTGCTACAACTGCTTGATGATGGACGTTTGACTGATAATAAGGGACGCACGGTAAATTTTAAAAATACCGTAGTAATAATGACTTCCAATGCCGGTTCGCATATTATTCGCGAAAATTTTGCAGAAGTCAATTCTAAAAACAGAGATGAAATTGTAGAAAAAACACGTAAGCAGGTCATAGATTTGCTGAAAGAAACAATTCGTCTGGAATTTCTTAACCGTATTGATGAAATCATAATGTTTTCGCCGCTTAGCAGCAATGATGTACGTCAAATAGTGAAATTGCAGATAAAAGAAATACAAAAGCGACTTGCAGCAAATAATATAAAACTGGAAGTAAGCAAACATTCTGTGGATTATATTTCTGAAAAGGCTTACGATCCTGTTTTCGGAGCGCGTCCGGTAAAACGCCTGTTGCAGCGCGAACTGGTAAATGAATTGTCGAAAAAAATACTCAGCGGCGAAGTAAAAAACGACAGTAAAATTACGGTTGAATGCTTTGATAACAAATTAATCTTCATAAATTAAAAATACTTAACAAAATTTTGATGAATATTTAAAATGTTTAACTTTTATTGTATTTAGTTAACCGTAAAATGTAGTACTTTTGTCGTGTCAGGTGATGACAATGCATTTTCAAGACAGAATGAAAATGTAGTTTTCATAGGTTAAGTTTTTAGGTTGGTTGAAGCCGTCCAATACTCCAAAGATTGGGCGGTTTCTACTTTTAATCAAATCCATAAACAAAAAACTGATAATCAAATCAATAATTTTGAATTTTATCAAAAAGTCAAACACAATCCGCCATTTTTGTAATTTTTTTGTGTATTTTCAATATTTGAGGCAAGAGAGGAGTATCGGAATCGTTGTTAATGATAAAATCGGCGTGTAAATTACGCTCTTCGTCGCTCATTTGGCTTTCCATTCTTTTTATAACATGCAATCGCGACTGCATGTCGCGAGCCATAACGCGCTCCGTGCGCAAATCCTGCGGAGCATTCACAACAATGATTTTATCCATAAACTTGCAGAATCCGCTTTCACACAAAATTGCTGCTTCATGGATTATATACGGTGATTTCTGTTCGGCAAGCCATTCTTCAAAATACCTTTGCACTGCCGGATGCACAATACTGTTTACTTTTTCGAGAAACTGCCTGTTGCCGAAAATTTTTGAAGCAAGTAATTGCCTGTCAATATTCGCATCTTTGATGTATATTTGTTTACCAAAGATATCGATTATCTGTTCGCGAACCTTGCTGTCCGAATATGCTTTTTTTGCTTCGCAGTCGGCGCAAAATACAGGAACTCCGATAGTTTTGAATATTTTAGATACAGTAGTTTTTCCGCTTCCTATTCCGCCTGTTAATCCGATTTTAAGCATGTCGTTTTATTTTTTACTTACAACAGCTTCAACAAAATCGGGATATAAATCAACTTGCAAAACAGATTCCGGCTTTGCGGCAATATTTACTTTCAAATTTCCGCCGATGCTTTTTTCAAATTCGTTAAAATCGGCAGTCAGCGTGAAATCGCTCGTGGCTATTTTTGCAAGATTTGATATATTGGCGCGATATTTTATTTCAATATCATGCGGAAAAGTCATCACGTCCAGGCTGTCGGGCTTGTTCGTCAGTTGCAGCGGAACGGTAACTGTTGCTTCGCTGTAGCGCTCTACATTAACTTTAAACTGTACTTTTTCAAGCTGCACCGAAACACTGTTCAGTTTACTCATGTCTATTTCGAGTACGCCGCTAATCGACCTGTTCAGGTTTTCATATTTCTGCGCGATACATTGAATTTCGGTAAGCGAATCCAAAACATTCTGTTTGGCTGTAATCCATATACTGTCGGGTTTCAGTATGGTATTTCCGTTTTGCATGTATTCGTTTGCAAACGCAAGCTGCAAATTGGATACTATAGGTAAGCGCCTGCTTTGTAGATCAACGTAGGTAAAATGAATAGTATCGGGCGACAGGCTTATAAGTTTTTCGCCATCGCCAAGCTGTTCCGAAAATTTCTGAAAAATATCGGACGACAGAACAAAATTTTTTGTTTTCGATAAGATTTTATCACTTATATCAATTTGTATGCTATTCTGTTCTGCCATATTGTAACGCATTGCAATAAATCCATTTGTATTTATTTGCGCCGTTACGTCTGTTTCTACATTAAAAACCCGCCGCATATCATTACTGTTGTAAAAACCGACATGATATGATACCGTGCGCAAATAATCGCTCGACAGCTTATTCATCAGCCAGCCTACGCTTGCAGCCAGCACAAAAAACAGAAAAACAAATATTTGCCTGCCGTACAGATATTTTCGGATTCCCGACAAGGTTTCTGTTTTATTTTTGCTGCGATTGAATGTCGCTTGTATCTTTGAAGATAGTAGTGCGGTCAACGCGAATTTTTACATCCTTGTCGATTTCAACAAGTACATAATTTTCTTTCATTTCTGCAATTATGCCGTAAATGCCGCCGGCAGTAATAATTTTATCGCCTTTTTGCAGCGCATTGCGCATTTGCGCAATTTGTTTCTGTTTTTTTTGCTGAGGACGTATCATAAAAAAGTACATGACTGCAAAAATTGCCGCCATCATAAGGAGCATCATTGTGCCACCACCGCCTGGGTTTTCTTCTAAGATAATTAAGGATGTCATCATTTTATCTGTTTTAATTTATTACTGTTATTATTTTTATTTATGATTAATTTTTACTTTCTTCAAGTAACTCTTCACTGTACTTTACTATATTGTTTTCTTTCAGTTCGTGATTAATAATTTTATCGGCTACACCGTTTATGAAAGCGCTGCTTGTAGGTGAACTGAAGAATTTTGCTATTTCGAGATATTCGTCTATGCTGATTCTTATCGGTATGTCCGGAAATTCACGTACTTCGGCAAGCAGCATTTGCAAAATCAGCGTATCCATAAAAGCAAGGCGTTCAAAGTCCCAATTTTTTGTATATTCGTCTATTGTAGTTTCGGTTTTTTCATAATCGGCAAGCGTTCTGCGCAACAGTCTGATTGCAAATTTTTCATCCTTTTCGTCCTTATACAGAGGCATCAGTTCGGTATAGTTATCCTGATTAGCCTTGAATGACTTAACAGTTTTTATTGCCATGCTTAAAACAAATTCCAAATCATCTATCCAGTAAATATTTTTTTCTTCGAGCAATACGTAGATATAGTCAAGGTCTTCGATTTCACATTCAAGAATTTTGTGTATCAGTTGCCTGTCTTCGGCAAAAGAATGTCTGCTGCTGAGCATGTATTCCTTATAATAATCGGAATTTACCATGCTGTTGAATATTTTTTTCAACAGTTCGTTAGAATCATCCCAGCTTAATTTTTCCTGTTCTATGTAATTTTGCAGAATTTTATTTTGTCTGAGTAATTTTATTACGGTATTGTCAACGAATTTTGTATTTGGATTTTTTTCTTCCTGCGTAGGTAGATATTTTTGTTTCCCTATATCAATACGATTTTGGGCATAATCTGCAATTTTAATTAACAATAATAAAACGTAATGATATAAATCATAGGTTTTATTTATGCTGAAAATCAGTTCTTTTTCAACTGACAGTTGTGATTGATTGCCCGATTTGATGCAGGCAAACAAAATTTTTAATACTTTTATTCTCAGTAAACGTCTGCTTATCATAAATGATTTCTGAATTTGCCACAAAAGTAATATAAATTATGAATACGGCAAAAATTATTAATCATGTTTGATTTTTAATTTAAAATATTTTAAACAGACATAATTGCTTCATATTATTCAATTTAAATACATTTTTTAGTAATGACTTTCCGGTCATTTTCCGGAATTTGAGTTGTACGGGCAACAGATTGACGGAATTTACCTGAAAAAATATTTACCTTTGTTATAAATATATGCATTATGAATGAACATAAGGTAAAGGAGCCTTCGATTTTGCTGTCGTTAATACCTGTACTGGTGTTAATCGGATTATTATTTGCTACCATACGTACATTTGGCGCAGATGCCCTGTCGGGAGGAAATCAGATTATTTTACTTGCTGCATCCGCCGTATGTTGCGCTATCGCTATTTTGTATTGCAAAACGAAATGGAAAGACATTGAAAAATCCATAGTTGACAATATTTCCGGCATTGCGCCTGCAATATTGATATTGCTGATAATAGGCGCTTTGTCGGGTACGTGGATGGTTAGCGGCATCGTTCCGACATTCATATACTATGGTATTCAGATTATTCATCCGAGCTTTTACCTTGTTTCGTCTTGCGTTATTTGCTGCATTGTTTCGGTAATTACGGGCAGTTCGTGGACTACCATTGCTACAATTGGAGTCGCATTATTGGGAATCGGGCTTGCACAGGGCTTTTCGCCGGGCTGGATTGCAGGCGCAATAATTTCCGGAGCGTATTTCGGCGACAAGATTTCGCCTCTGTCCGATACGACAATTTTAGCTTCGTCGGTAACCGAAACGCCTTTATTTACTCATATCCGCTACATGATGATAACAACAGTTCCATCGATAATCATTACGCTGATTATTTTTACGGTAGCAGGATTTTCGCACAACGTTACCGCTACCGACCGGATTGTGTTTTATGCAACATCGCTTAAACAAACGTTCAACATATCTGCATGGCTGCTGCTGATTCCGGCAATTACCTTTGTTATGATTATTAAAAAAGTTCCGGCAATCATTACATTATTTTTGTCGGCTGTCATGGCAGGCGTTGCGGCTCTGATTGCACAGCCACACTTGCTGTACGAAGTTTCAGGACTTGAAGTATCCGGAATAGTATCAAAATTTAAAGGATTGCTTATGATTTTTTACGGAAGCACTTCAATAGAAACGGGAAACGCCGAGTTGAACGATTTGGTTTCGACCGGCGGCATGGCAGGAATGATGAATACCGTTTGGCTTATCATTTGCGCCATGGTTTTTGGCGGCGTGATGATTGCAAGCGGGATTTTGAAACGGCTTACATCTTCGTTTGTTCATCTGGTAAAACGAACAGTAGGCATGGTTGCATCTACGGTTGGCAGCGGACTGTTTTTAACGCTCACAACAGCCGATCAGTATATTGCCATAGTACTTAACGGCAAGATGTTCAAAGATATTTACAAAGAACTTGGATATGAAAGCCGCCTGCTAAGCCGCACGACCGAAGATGCGGTAACGGTGGTTTCGCCGCTCGTTCCGTGGAATACCTGCGGAATGACGCAGGCAACCATTTTGGGCGTTCCAACCCTGACATATTTGCCTTACTGCTTTTTCAATATCATAAGTCCGCTTATGAGTATAACGGTAGCTGCACTGGGCTATAAGATTTTCAGAAACAAGACGGGTGAGGATGTTGAACATGATAAGGCAGAATAGATTTGGCGTATATTTGACCGGTGTTGTCGATTGTAATATGCAGATAATAAATATTGATTTATAAAAAAATCACGAAAGTATTAAAAACGGATTTTGCCGAGTTTCAAAAAAACATGAATAACAAACGTTTAATCTGTTAATAATGACCGCTATAATTAATAATGAAAATCATGATCATTAAAGTTTTACCTTAACATTACAGTAACATACATGAAAATTTCACTGATTTTTTTAGGAATGATAAGTTTGGGATTAGGAATTTCAGGTATTTTCCTGCCTGTTTTGCCGACTACTCCTTTTTTACTGTTAACAGCGTTTTTATTTTCGCGCAGTTCAAAAGGACTGCATGATAAATTACTCAATCATAAAATTTTAGGTAAATACATTCGTGACTTTTTGAATGAAAAGGCTATACCTCTGCGTATAAAAGTATTCTCAATATCAATTATGTGGATTGCCATACTGTGTACTGTTTTTTTTGCAGTGAACGGAATATTATGGTTACAGATATTGCTATTTGTAATTGCTGTAAGCATTTCAATACATATTTCATCATATAAGACCAAAAGGTATAATGGACAAAAGTGTTGCTAAATTTTCGCAGAGGATTTTGTCGTTATTTTCATCGTTAATAATTTTGTGCCGTCAAATAGAAACGGAATCGGGCAATGCTGTGGAGCAACCCGTCAGGGATAAATTTGACCTTATACAAATTGTAGTGAAGGATTGTCCCTGAGCAGTCCTTTTTCACTGCAATTTGGCAAGTCTTATGCCTTTAAAAACCCATCTATAAACTTTTTTTTGCGTTCCAAAGTCAGTCCGTTGTGATTGTTCAATCGCTTTTTTAATGCTCCGAAACTGCCCTCCAAATCATTGGTTGTGTTTGGAATATTTAATTCATTAAAATTCTCAAAAACAAACAGATAAGGCAGATTATTTTTAATGCTTCGCCGCGCACTGCGCAATTTTTT
>JAIRZQ010000103.1 GCA_031267135.1 Prevotellaceae bacterium | reverse complement strand
ACCAAATTTTTGCTTTGACAGTGAGGACACTGAATTGACATCGTGTGTATCATTGTATATGTTTTTTTACTGCAAAGATACTAATTTATTCTGATAATTTAAGACACTACCAAAAATTTTTTTACAAAAAAATTATTGTTAACACGCAGAGACGGCATAAAACCGCTGTTTGCGCCTGCAAAGCCGGGCATATTTATTCGGCTGCCGTTATATAAATACAGTCATGTACAGGCATGAATGACGACTGCCTCTCGTTATTTTATTGACATACGTTAACCTCCGGATTCAATTAATAATTGTAATTTCTTAGGCATTGCAACCCTGAAAGAGGCTTGTAAAAACTTTATTCCAATCTATTTGCTTTAGTACATTGATTATTCCTTCCCAAATATACCTTATTTATTGTATGAAGATAAGGTTGAATTAGGGATGATAAAGCGCTAATAAGTTGATGTTACAGAAATAAAGTTTAATGCCATTCATAAATCCGCTCAGTTCGGAGTTATGGAGCAAAAGCCCATAAAGTGCGAAGCACTGACATAGATTAGAATTGCAGGCGTTCACTCGCACGACTTGAAGAATGAACAGTAAAACATTTTTTCGCCGCAGGCATTAATTCAAAATATTTCGCGTAAATTTGCAAATTATACGCTTATTATGATTTACAAGATACAAGCCATAATTCTGCACACAATAAGACATAGCGACAGCAGCCTGATTGTGTATGCCTACACCGATAAATTCGGAAAACAGACTTATATCATAAACTGTTCTCATTCGCACAAGAGTAAAAACAGGATAACGCTCTTTCAGCCGCTGTTTCTGCTCGACATCGAAGCTTATAACAGGCAAACGGCAAACATACAGCGTATAAAGGAATGCAAGCTTTCGCATCCATTGCTCACAATCCCGTTTGACGTAAAAAAAACGAGCATTGCAATGTTCATAGCCGAAGTGCTTTACAAGATAATTCGCGAAGAAGAACCCAACGAAAAAATGTTCGATTTTATTTTTAATTCTATTTTGATATTCGATAAAATCAATAAGGGCGCAGAAAATTTTCATCTTCACTTTCTTGCAAACCTGTCAAGATACATTGGCTTTTACCCGAGCGGCATTTACGATGCGGACGGATTTTTTGATATTAAAAGCGGACAGGTAACTACGGTGCAGCCAAAGCACACACTGTATTTTGATATAAAAAACACGAGCATATTGAAGCAAATGCTGAACATACAGGTCAGCAACATGCATCTGATAGAATTAAACCGCGCACAGCGCAATGATTTTTTGAAAGTAATGCTTGATTTTTACAGCTATCATTTCGAAAAGTTAAGTCCTGTAAATTCGCTGAAAATTTTTACCGAGCTGTTTAGCAGCACGACTTGATAAAATTCGGTATGGATACTGCCTTGCTTATCGTGCAGGGATATGAAACTCGACATGGTAAATTGGTTTGAAACCGATATTAAAAAATATTTTTTTTGCCGCGTAATTAAAAAGTTATTAACTTTGTATCCAACAATTTGTTTTATCTTATCAAAAAATAAAAACAATGCATATAGCCATAGCAGGTAACATCGGAAGCGGAAAGACAACTCTTACGCGCTTATTATCCCAGCATTTCAAGTGGACGCCCATGTTTGAAAAAGTTGAAGATAATTCGTATTTAAACGATTTTTATAAAGACATGCAACGCTGGTCGTTTAATATTCAGATATTTTTTCTAAATCGGCGATTTAAAAATATTATTGATATAAAGCGAAGCAAAGAAACAATAGTTCAGGACAGAACCATTTACGAAGATGCATGTATCTTTGCAGTAAATCTGCATAAGATGGGATTAATGTCGTCTCGTGATTTTGAAAACTACATATCGCTGTTCAACTTGATGATGGATTTGGTTGCTCCGCCTGACTTGCTTATTTATCTCAAAGCATCAATACCTACGCTTGTGGCGCAGATACAGGAACGCGGCAGAGAATATGAAACAGGAATACGAATTGATTATCTTACGCATCTTAACACGCTGTACGAAGAATGGATAGATTCGTATAAAGAAAGGAAACTGATTATTGATGTTGACAAAATAAACTTTGCAAAACGATCCGAAGATCTCAATATTGTTATTGACAGGATAAACGCCGAACTTTACGGACTTTTTTAGAATATAAATTTTAATACATACTATCATGAAAAAATTATTACTACTTGCATTTATTGCAGTTGCAGCATTAGCTTGCGGCGAAAAAAAATCGTACACCATCAACGTAAGCGTTGACGATGAGAATTTGAACGGACAAACAGCCTACTTGAAGAAAATAGCGGGCAAAAAACTTGAAACAGCAGACTCGACAGTTGTTGCCGATAAAAAGTTCACCTTTAAGGGAAATGTTGTCGAACCTGAAATTTATTACATCGTTTGCGAAAAAAACAGATACCCCGTTATTGTTGAAAATGCCGTCATTGACGTTAGCATCGACAAAAACGATGTAGTTATCAGCGGAACGGAACTCAACGGTACCGTTACAAAGTTTCTGGCGCAAAGAAACGTAATAACAAACAAAATTAATGATGTTTACGAGCGTTACGACAAGGCAAAACAGGATGGCACGGCAACCAAAGAATTTGAAGACGCCCTTGACGCCGAATTTGAAAATATAGAACAAGAATATTCGGATTTTGGAACAGCGTTTTTGAAAGAAAACATAAACAACAAGGCGGGCGAATGTTTCATACAGGGTATTGTATCGCAAATGGAGGCTGATAAAATTGAGGAATTATTAGCAATCGCAACCGAAGAGACATTAAATAAAGATGTATTCAAAGAAATTACAGAACGTGTACAGAAAGCAAAAACTGTTGAAATAGGACAGCCTTTTGTTGACCTTGAAATGCCTAATCCGCAAGGCGAAACTGTAAAACTTTCGGATTATGCAGGCAAAGGAAAATACGTGCTGGTTGATTTCTGGGCTTCATGGTGCGGACCGTGCAGGGCAGAAATCCCCAATCTTATCGAAGTGTATGCAAAATACAAAAACAAAAATTTTGAAATCGTAGGCGTATCCTTTGATGCGGAAAAGGAAAAATGGCTGAACGGAATAAAAGAACTCAAGCTTGCATGGCCTCAAATGTCGGATGTAAAATACTGGGACAGCGAAGGCGCAAAACTTTATAATGTAAGAGGCATTCCCCACACAGTATTGATTGATCCGCAGGGAATCATAATCGAAAAGAACCTTCGCGGAGACGGCTTGAAAAATAAACTTGCAGAATTGCTGAAGTAGCTTTAGATATTATAATTCTGAAACCGGTGCTTTTATCTCATCCTATCCTTTGTCTATTGAGGGTGGGTTAAATGTGTATGCCTACGTTCATGACAGCAATAGTTGGATTGACCCATACGGCAATGAATATGTTGGCATGTCCAACAGCCAATAAAACAGCTCAAGCTTTAAAAGAAGCGGAAATTAGAGCTAATGGAGAAACTCATGTAAAAGAGCATGGAAGAAAAGGCAAAATATATAATATTTCTGGTGCTGAAACAAAAAGATTGGATGTTGATTTGGAAACGACAAAAGTTAAATGTCATTAAATAAAAAGGGATATGGATAAAAATCGTATCATAGAAAAATTAAGTTGGATATTTCAATCTCCAATATCAGCTCCACAGCCAATAACAAATGAATTTAAGGAAGAGCAATATCATTTTTTTGAAAACTACGTTCGATTTTTGCAGGATAATAAATTTACAACAAGAGAAATATTAAAAAAAGGAGAAAAAGCAACCGATGAATCCGAAATCAAGGTTGGAGATTTAACGGAAGACGGACTAAAGTTTTATCTATATGGAATTAGGAAATGGAGAGAAAAATACGACAGAGCAAAAGACGGAATGAAAGCTATTAATGACTTTGCCTTTATTGAAAAAAAGCTAAAAGAGTTCAGAGAAAACCAAAAGTAAAAATCAAAACCGCTTCGATTGAAGCGTTTTTTTTATTTCCTTTCCGCCACAGGCGGAAAAAGGGAAAAAAATACAGGTGGATACGACGTGTTAAAAGCAAAGGTGTCTGTTCCTGATTTAGGTTGACTGTCTGTCTTATCGTGTAGAAGAGTTGACTCGGATTTGTACTTATATTTGTTTACTCTTAGAATCTTATCCCTTTCAGGGCTACGCCCTGAAAGATTCCCCTGAGGGTTTGGCAAAGGCAAACCCTTTTCGGCGATATCCAAGCCCTTCAGTCGCTTTTTTATAGCGATAAGCCTGTAGTTTGTCCATCTCTTAGCCTCCAGCGCAGCAGGCAACCGAGTTGTTATTTAATACCGGCGATAATAATTTTGAAAAAACTGCGCCAGGCTGTTGAATATCGGAACGGTAAATTGTACAAACATTTCCTGCGGAGGAGGAGGCGACGACGGCGAAGACCGGCGGCACATATCCAGTTCTTTATTGCTTAATGCGCGTTCGTCTCCATTGAATGTGGCATACGAATCAGACCAGACAAACGTACCCGGAAAACGCTGCTGAGAAAGAACGGCATTTGATTGATAGTCGATAATCAGAGCATTGAGGATGCCGCTCGACGACACTTCAATCTTTCTGTTCGTAACAGTAGCTTTCACAGTGCCGTATACATCGTGCGATACGCCGTTGCCATCCTTGTATGTACCTGTTTTTACGCTGTCGCGCTTTGCTTCGTAAGAATTTCGACTTTCGCGAACTTGTCCCACGACAAAATCAAGAAAATTCAAACGGATTATCTGGTCTGGATGCAAATTTATATCCTCTGCTTCTTCGGGCGAAAATATCCTTATAAATTCATTGCGTATATTTGTTGACAAGTATTCAAAAACCTTATTCTGAAAGAAATCGGCGCTTATTTTATACTGTCCGCTTACAGGCATCTGTTCAAGTACAACCTTAAGCGTAGCCATCCATTTGGCTTCCTGCAACTTGCTTGCAACGTCTCTGTAGCCTGCGATTATCGAATTTGTTTTTTGAAATTGCAGATAAGCCTGTCGTGCGGCAGAGCGAGTTCCGATATTAAGATTGTTGACAGCTATCATGTAAGATTCTTCAGCCGCCATGTTACGTGCAGTTTCGAGCTGCGAACTGTAATAGTCTGCATTCGGGATAATCAGCAAAGCGGCAGGACAGCGCGAAATGTCTATGGCAATATTATTCATTGCTGCGTACAGTTCAAGAACTTTTTGATAACGGTTAACGTCCGATACGGCTTTCAGCAAACGTTCCGTTTCTTTTTCGGTATAGTTTACCGCCAGCGGATAAGCCTGTGCCAAAGCGGTTTTCGCCTTTTCGTTGTCGGGCGATGAGCGCAGCTTGTCAATAGCCTGAAAACAGGCAGTATAATACTTCCCCTGCGTCAGCGCCTGCATACCGGTGCTTTTACAGCTTTCTGCAAATACTGTTATCAATGCTGCAATTATAAACAAATTTAATGTTTTCATATCGATTTCCTTTTTACATAACTAATTTCAAAAATTATCACAAAGATAAAAATTATTTTATAAACAGTTATTTTTTCAACGAATTTATTTGACCGTAATCAATTTATTTAATTTTTGATTATTTTTGCGCGATTATTATGAGTGAGAAACGTAAAATAGCATTCTGTACGCTTGGCTGCAAACTTAATTTTTCGGAAACATCGATGCTTGCACGCAAGTTCCTTGAAAATGGTTTTGTTCGCGTACCTTCATGTCAAATTGCCGACGTGTATGTTGTAAATACATGTTCGGTAACCGAAAATGCCGATAAAAAATGCAGACAGCTGTTGCGCAAACTTGCCAAACAGTCGCCAAATGCGATTATTGTAGCAACAGGATGCTATGCACAGTTGAAGCCGAATGAATTAGCTGCAATCGAAGGCGTTGATATTGTTGCTGGAGCCGACATGAAAGGAACTATTTTTGAATATGTGAATGCACTAAGCGAAAAGAAAACGGCAAGGATTTTTTCATGCGAAATAAATGAAACAAAAAGCTTTTTCAAAGCTTTTTCAATGGGCGACCGTACCCGCTCGTTTCTTAAAGTGCAGGATGGATGCGATTATCATTGCTCGTACTGTACAATTCCAATGGCTCGCGGTAAAAGCCGGAATATTTCTATTGAGGAAATATGCAGTGAAGCAGTGATCATTGCAAATTCCGGAATAAAAGAAATTATCATTACAGGCATAAATACAGGCGATTTTGGAAAAACGACAGGCGAAACATTTTTGGACTTGCTTAAACATCTGGAAAATATCGAAGGCATTGAACGCTACCGGATATCGTCGATAGAGCCTAATTTACTTACCGACGAAATTATTGATTTTGTAAGATATTCGGCAAAATTTCTGCCTCACTTTCATATACCTTTGCAGTCGGGATGCGATAAAATTCTTGCATTAATGCGCCGTCGGTATAATACGGAATTTTTTGCACGACGCATAAATCATATTTTCAGACTTATCCCCAACGCTTTTATAGGCATTGATGTAATTGCCGGATTTCCAACCGAAACCGACGAAGATTTTAATGCTACATGTAATTTTTTACAAAAAATAAATCCTGCCTTTTTGCATGTATTTCCGTATTCCGACAGGTCAAATACAATTGCGTCGGCAATGGAAGTAAAAGTTGCTCCCGACATAAAAGCAAAGCGGGCAAACGTATTGAAAAATCTGTGCGAAACGCTGCATCATGAATTTTATAAACGCAATATCGGCAATAAGGTAAAAGTATTGTTTGAAAGCGCCCGACACGGCGAAATGATGTGCGGATTCTCGGAAAACTACATAAAAGTAGAAGCGCCGTACCGGCAAAACCTGACAGGAAAAATTGTTGAAGTCGAAATAAAAGGTATTGCCGAAAACGGAAATGCAACGGGAAAGCTAACAGTACAGCCGTAACTGTTAATAAAAACGCAACGACACAGAAAAGCAACAGGGTTTATAACTCTGTAAATATTTTTACCTTTGCATAAATTTTTCACTGATAAAAATTAGTTATTTGTATGATTATTGATTCTATTCTTGGGCTTGAACGCTATAGAAGAATGAACGAAGGCTTTGAAAAAGCCTTCAAGTTTCTGCGTTCGAGCGATATAACAAAACTCGAAACAGGTCGCTATGATATTGACGGCGATAATGTTTATGCTGTTGTTTCGGAAAACGACATGAAAAATATTGAAGACGCAAAGCTCGAAGTTCACGATTCGTATATCGACATTCAAACTCCCGTTTCGGCAAGCGAAACTTTCGGATGGAAAGACCGTACGCATTGCAATACGGGCGAAGGCAAATATGATGACGAAAAAGACATTGCATTTTTCGACGACGAACCCGAAGTTTACTGCGTTGTTAATCCAATGCAGGCTGTCATATTTTTTCCTAACGATGCTCACGCGCCGCTTATAGGAAAGGGCAAATTAAAGAAAATAGTCATAAAGATAAGAATTTGATTTACGCTTGGGGTGACAGTCGAAGATTTAATTCATACGCAGGATATTTTAAGCGCATGTTCGGACAGCGCATCCAAAAGCTCGCCATTGATGCAGGCTTCACCTGTCCAAACAGAGATGGAGCGATTGCGTTGAACGGCTGCACATACTGCAACAACAGGGCGTTTAATCCTTCGTACTGCAGCACAGGCAAAACAATAGCCCGGCAAATAAACGAAGGCATCGAGTTTCATGCAAACAGATACAGGCGTGCCGAATCGTTTTTAGCATACTTTCAAGCGTTCAGCAATACTTATGCGCCTGTTGAAATTTTGAAAAGGCGATACGGAGAAGCGCTTGCGCATCCCAAAGTCGTCGGGCTTGTAATCGGCACGCGCCCCGATTGCGTAGATGATAAAATTCTTGACTATCTTTCCGAAATTTCAAAAACAAAATACCTCATTGTCGAATACGGTATAGAATCGTGTTACAATGCAACTTTGCAGCGGATAAACCGGGGACATGACTTTGAAAAGTCGGTTCAAGCTATTGAAGCAACAGCGCAACATGGAATAAAATGCGGAGCGCATGTAATTTTCGGCTTGCCTTGCGAAACCGTTCAGATGATGCTTGATGAAGTGGAAATACTGTCGCAGCTTCCGATTGATACGGTAAAATTTCATCAACTGCAAATAATAAAAGGCACGGCAATGGAACGTGAATTTATCGACAATCCGCAGGATTTTCATGTGTTTGAAGTAGATGAATACATCGATTTTTTTGTGAGATTTGCAGAACGTTTAAATCCAGAAATTGTTATTGAGCGATTTGCAGGCGAAGTTCCGCCGCGATTTTTATCGCAAAGCGCGTGGAGTCTTCTTCGCAACGACAGGCTTCTTGCAAAGTTTGAAAAACGCCTCGAAGAATTAGATACATGGCAGGGAAAATATTTTTAAATACAAGCCTGTAAATAGCATTGTTGCAAAAGCATAACTTTCAACAGCGTTATTATTTTTCCCATTTCCAGTTTGCCATGCAAAATACAGCGCAGCTTTTATTGTAAAATCAATCAAAATTGTTTCCGAAGTGAATGCTCCGATATATTCGTTAAATTCGGGTTCTTTTGATTTTTGACCTATAAGCCAAATTCTCATTATTTGTTTATTCTTAAAAATATCTTCAGTTTTGTATTTTCTATAAAATATAAAAGGCTGCCCTAATATGCCGAAACAGCCTCTATTGAGTATTTTTTACCGTTTCATTTTCACTGTAATCGGAAAACTACAGGAAAATTAAAAACTACATCTACAGGTTTGTCTTTTTGCCTTCCGGGCGTCCATGCAGGCGAAGATTTTATTACAGATAGCGCTTCAGCATCAAGAAAAGGATGCGCGCTCCGTATAATGTTCACATTTTTTACCTCTCCTTTTTTGTCAACCGTAAACTGAAGCATGACTCTGCCTTGAATCGAATCGTTCTGCGCCGCTTCGGGATATTTGATTTTTGAATTAACCCATAGACTGAATGTGTTTTGGTCGCCTCCTTGAAATTTAGGTTTTACTTCTACAAGAGCAAACGGAATTTCTTCATCGAAGCTGTCAGAAGATACTTCTTCTCTTACAATATATAGTTTTTCTCTTGTATGCTCTACGGATTCAGATTTTTGATTTTTAATAGAATCTGCTTCTACATTTCCGCTTTTTTGTTGCGGAAGAATATTTTTTACGCTCTGTGCAATTGTTTTTGACGAAAAAACACATATTGCAACTAAAATTACAGGGATTAACGCAAATTTTACGCATATCGCCCTTGCTTTGGATGTTGATTTTGTCATCATAATAAATCTATTTTTGGTGTTTAAATAATAATTAAATTTCATAACAAGTTCTATTTTTGATTTTTCGCATGTGCTGTTAAGTAACAGCGACTGATAATGAGGAATATCCTTTTTGTTTCGCACGACTGCGCTGTCTGCAATAAATTCGTGGTTTTGCTTGATTTTCCTTCGGTAAAGATAAAAAACAGGATTAAACCAAAACAACGCAACCAACAGTTCGATAAAAATAATGTCTATTGAATGTTTTTGCTTGATGTGAGTATATTCGTGAATGATAATTTCGTCGGGAATATTTCCGTTGGCATAATCTTCTCGGTTCAGAAATATGTAATTTCCAAAACTGTAAGGTATTGATTTTTTCCCGATTAAAATCAGTTTGGCTGTTGCATATTTGATACAGTCATTGTTTTTCGCCGACAAAATTATTTTTGAAATATTCCATATCAAACGCAACAGAAATAACAAAGTAACAAGCGCATACAATAAAATTACGACTGTTTGCAAATTTATAAAACTGCTTGTTGATATTTCGGATGCCGAAACTACAGAACCTTCCGTGAACAGTTCAATGTCAGCATTTTGTGCAGTATGCAGGTAAGCGTAAATTTTTTTCATGCTTTCCGAAATAAACGGAATAAATATATCGACGTTTACAAGAGGAATGCTAATTGAAAATACCAGACTTGCAAGTAAGTATGTCCGTTTGAACTGATGCATGTTTTCATTTTCAAGCAAAAGAAAATAAATCAGATACAGCAATGCCGCACACGAAGTCATATTTATAATGTAAAATGTCATTGCGTTTTACGTTTAATTTCTTTTTCTATGATTTTTTTCAAATCTTCAAGTTCGTTTGCCGACAAATTACCTGCGGTTGTAAAAAACGAGGCAAACTGTAAGGTCGAATTTCCAAAAAAATCTTTAATAATCTGATTTACATGTTTTGTAAAGTATTCTTCTTTGCTAATCAACGGATAATACTGTCGCGAATTGCCGAACAGATTATAAGATATTACGCCTTTGCTTTGCATTCTTTTCAAGAAAGTTGCGATTGTTGTTACAGCGGGTTTGGGTTCCGTATAATTATCAATAATATCTTTCATAAACACTTTTTCGTGTTTCCATATTATTTCCATCAGTTGTTCTTCTGCTGTTGACAGTTTCATCGTTCTACAAAATTAAAATTAATTCTACAAAAGTAGAATATATTTTTTAAATAGTACATTTTATTCCAAATATTTTTTCATAAAAAACGTTAAATAGGCTGTGTTATTAGATTTGAAGTGGCATTTAACAAGTTAAATTTATTAGCCAAACTTTAATTTTTTATCGTTGATAAGTAAACAAACAATCATTCCGATTTTAAAATGTAAGTTATTCCCGACTTAATTTATTATGTTTATAAGATATTTATTTTGTGTCTTTTACAATCATATTTATCAGGATTAACAATATTTAACTAAATAAAATAGTTTTGCAACTAAAATTTTTAGTTACTTTGCAAAAAAAATTAAAACAGGTTATTATGAGAAAACTCACAGCAAAAGAAGAAGAAATAATGGATTTCTTTTGGAAAAAAGGACCTTTATTTGTAAAACAACTGTTGACATTCTACGCCGAACCGCGTCCGCATTTCAACACTGTTTCGACTATAGTGCGAATACTTGAAAACAAAGGCTTCCTGTCGCACGAAACTTTTGGCAATACCTATCGGTATTTTCCTGCCGTAAGCGAAGAGGAATTTCACAACGAAACCTTGAGCAATGTTGTCAGCAAATATTTCAACAATTCGTATCTCAACATCGTTTCGTCGCTTGTAGAAGAAGAAAAAATTTCGGTCGATGAATTGAGAAAATTAATAGAAAATGTACAAAATCATAATTAAAATTTCAAAAATATGGGAACACTGTTAGTTTACATAATCAAATCGGGAATATGCCTGTCGGTATTTTACTTATTCTACAAACTTTTGCTCAGCAACGAAACATTTCACAAATTCAACCGTGCAGCCTTGCTTGGAATTTTATTCTTGTCGATGACTTTGCCGCTGATAGAAATATCTACGATGGAACAGCAACCCGAAATATCTGAAAACCTGATGTTGATGCTGCAATCGGCGTTTGATTATTCAAATGCTGCAAGCATCGAATTGATGCAACAGCCCGAAACAGCAACAGTAACATGGTTGCACGCAATACTGCTGATTTATATTGCAGGCGTAATATTTTTTCCGATACGCAATATTTATTCAGTAATCAAGCTTTGCCTGCTCGTAAAAAACGGAAGAAAACAAACTATCGAAAACAATATTACGCTTATCGTACACAGCAATCACATTGCGCCTTTCAGCTGGTTTAAATATATAGTAATTTCAGAAAAGGATTTTAACGAAAACGGAAATGAAATTATCATTCACGAAAAGGCTCATATATTGAAACGGCATTCGATAGATTTGCTGATTTGTCATATTTACAGCATTATACAGTGGATTAATCCTGTTGTGTGGCTGTTTAAGCGCGAACTGCAAAACATCCATGAATACGAAGCCGACGAAGCCGTAATAAAAAAAGGCGTGAACACGAAGCAGTATCAAATGCTGCTGATACAAAAAGCCGTAGGCGCTAAACTTTTTGCGCTGGCAAACAATTTTAACAAATGCAAACTCAAAAAACGCATAAAAATGATGTCAAAAAACAAATCAAATCCCTATTCAAGGCTGAAATACTTATATGTATTGCCTGCTCTTGCAATTGTCGTAACGGCATTTGCCAATCCTCACGTAAAGAATGAAATGGAAAAAATTTCATCTGTCAGCGTAAGCGATTTCATGTCGCAAAACGAAATAAACCGGAATGAACGCACAAATGCAGATGATTCGATTACGGTAACAGTTTTTAATCAAGCCGAAAATAATGACTCGATTGCCGCATCAACAATATCATTTATTACAATTACGAATGGAAACAGTAATGATACGGTTTTTATCAATGACCGGGAAAACGAAAAAAAATCAAATCTCGATGCTTTGATTATTGTTGATGAGAAAGAAATAATTGACAATATCGGTGATATTGACGAAAACGAAATCGAAAAAATAAGCGTCATAAAAAACGGCGCAACATTTGGAAAAGATGGCGATAAAAAAAACGGCGTCATATTGATAACAACCAAAACCGGCAAAGGCAAAACAACAACGCAGTCTTATACGTTGCCTCAAAACAGTTCCGGATATGCGTACATGGTATCAAATAACGATTGCGACAGCATTTCGGAAAACGAACACTTTTATTATATAAAAAGCAAAAAGAATGCTTCGGACAGCATTGCAAAAAAAAATAAACGCATGTTCAAAAATATTTATATTGAAAAATATCAAAATTTGGATTCTTTACAATTCCAAAGTTTAGGTTTTAACTATTGGAATGATTCATTAACGACTTGGGATTTTGATATGAAAAAGATTAATACGGATTCATTAAAGGTTTTGTTTGATATGAAAAAGATTAATGCGGATTCATTAAAGGTTTTGTTTGATATGAAAAAGCTTAAGTTTAATCCGGATTCATTATTCACGTTTCCAAAAATACACTATAATGCCGACTCGTTGAAAAAAATGAATTTCAACTTTCATTTCGACTATGATTCCGATGAATATGATTTGTGGGACATGCATCCGCTGGTAATTGTAGATGGCAAGGAAATGACATTTAATGAATTTTCAAAAATAGATACGCAAATCATCGGATCAATAAATGTTTTGAAAGATAAGCAGGCTATTGAAAAATACGGCGCAAAAGCCCGAAACGGAGTGATAATTATCGAAACAAAAAATATAAAAACAAAAAAATAATAAATGATGAAAACAAAATTTTTAATCGCGCTGCTGTTTTGCGCAGGCGCATTTAATCAGGCAAAATCGCAAACCATACAGGTGATTTACGAAACGCAACCGAAAATACAAATTCAGGCAGATGGCTTATTGAACCAAAATATGATTGAACAGATAAGAAAAAACTCCACAGTGCAAAATATGCTTTGCTATAATAATGGTGAGAGCGTTTTCAAAACGATAAAAAACGAAAGTAAAAACTCTTCGAGCGGCATAAACATAGAAATTAAAACACCGGAAGATGTTACTTACAAAAATCACAGTACAAACAGGGAAATATCGTATAAGGATTTTTTCGGCAAAGATTTTTTGATAGAAAACGAACTGAATGAAGGTGCATGGGAAATTACCGATTCGACAAAAACCGTATTAGGTTATACATGTACAAAAGCAGTATCAAAAAATAAAGAAAAAGAAACCGCAGTCTGGTTTTGCCCTAACTTGCCGATAAAAGACGGACCTTTTTACACAGGCTTGAACGGACTTGTGCTGGAAGTTGTATCCGACAATTCGACTATTGTTGCACAGGAAATATTGTTTGACGCCGACTGTGAAATTACCGTTCCGACACAAGGCAAAAAAACAAGCAGGGATGAATTTGATAAAATGGTTGAAAAGCGCATGAAAACAATGGAACAAAGCGATGAATCGGGCAGCGGCATGGTCATAAAAATTATCAGATAATCTTATTTTTTTAATAATACATGAAAAAAGTCTTATTTCTTGCAGCATTTTTTATTTGTTGCACGGGCGGCTTTGCTCAAACCAACAGCATAAAGGGTCGTATCACAAACGAAAAAAACGAACCTGCAGGTTTGGCGACGGTTTTATTGCTGTCGGCAAAAGATTCGTCTGTCGTAAAATACACTACAAGCGACAACAGTGGCGCATACGCATTATCGCAAATATCGAACGGACAATATCTGGTTGAAGTGCGTTACGTGGGATATTCAACGCAACGGACAAAAATAGGAGTTTTTGGAAACAACAGTCTTGATGTCAATTTCAAGCTCGAAGAAGAAATTACTACTCTCGAAGCGGCAAAGATAAAGGCAAATTACAGCGGAATTGAATTTAGCGGCGATACTGTTCGCTACAATCCGCTTGCATACACCGATGGCTCGGAGGTTACGCTCGGCGAAATGATGAACAAACTTCCCGGAATTAACGTTACCGAATCGGGAAAAGTAACGGCGCAGGGCAAAGATGTTGATGCCATCCTGATTGAAGGCAGAGATTTGTTTTCGGGCAATACTCAAGTGCCTTTGCAAAATCTTCCTGCAAACATAGCCGAGAAAGTCGAAGTTGTAAACAATTACAGCGAATACGATATTATGAAAGGATTTCAGTCGTACGAAAAAACAGCCATAAATGTAAAGGTAAATAAAGGTTTCTGGGAAAAAATCAGCGGAAATATCAGCCTTGCAGGCGGCGTGCAAAATAAATATTACACAAAAAACAATATAATACGGCTAATGCCTAAATTTATGGCATCATTAACTTTTTCGGGAAATAATCTTGGCGAAAACCTTTTGGAATTTGACGATTATATAAAAATGAAAGGAGGATTGAACGAATTTTCGACAGGTTCAAACAGTTTTTCGTTTACGTTCGACGAAACGGATATGATGCTGATATCGCCTGCAAGCGCCAATACATACAGCAGTACAAACAATCTCGGAATATTAAATATTTCGGCGCAGCCAAGTGAAAAACTGAAAATAAATACTTACGGACTTTTCAATATGTCGAAATTCAAAGATCAGGACGAAAGCCAATACACTTATTTCAGTGCAAACGGCGACGAACATTATGCCAAATCGACAAAAGGCGTAAAACGCAACAGAATGGGCAGCGGATTTTTGAAATTATCATACAATCCTTCGACAACATTAAATTATATTTATCAGGGAATTTTTACGGATGCACTTGCAAAATCAGCATCCGAAATTGATAATATTGATTTGTTTACCCTATCGCAAAACAGACGGGAAGCGCTGAATACAACGCATAATTTTACGGCAATCAAGAAAATCAAAGATAACGTTTTCACTGCAAATATGAATGTTGCATACAAAGATACTCCTGCCGAATATGGTTTCCGAACCGATTCGCTTTTACTTCCGCTCACCGTTGCCGCTTACAATGATTTGTTCTACGTTTTACAGGAAAAAAACACAAGGCAAAAGACGGCAAGCGTCGATTTGTCGTATCTGTATAAACTTAATTCATCGTATTTTATGAAATTCGCGCTTGGCGCAAATTATACGCGCAACAGTTTTGAATCGTTTATTTACGAAAATTATCCCGACAGAGAACGAAAATTGATTGACGATGCGCATTTTATAAACGATTCTTATTTCGGACATTTCAACCAGACGTTCAATGCAAATATTACAAAAAATCAAGGTATATTCAGATTTAAAGCGGGTTTAACCCTGCGCAACATGATTTTTTATACTATAACCGGAATATCGGAAAATAAAAACAAAACGGTTGCAGAACCCGAACTCGAAATTTCAATAATTCCGAAACAGTCGCGCCGGTTTTCGGTTTCGTATCAAAAAAGTACATCAATGACATCGGTCACCGATTTAATATCAAATATGTATATCAACAGTTTCGACAGTTATGTAAACGGCAGCGGCATTACAAAACTTTTTGCAAATCGACATGCAGTTTCGACAACTTTTTCCGATTTCAATCAGTTTTATAATACTCAATTTTTCGCTACTTTGCGATATGGAAAGACCGATATGTCAGCATCAAAAGATTATTACCGCACAGGCTCGCTCAACGAAATGCGTACGGTTTCAACACCAAGCCGTTACGACATTTGGGGAACTTCGTCGTTTTCAAAGAAATTTCTGTTTGCTCCGATTTCAACCGGCATCAGTGTTACGTACAGGCAAAATACATATTCGTATTTCAGCGCAGGCAGCGAAATAAATGCCAAAACCTATTCGACATCTGCCAACTTTGGCGTTTCGAGCAATTATAAGGAAGGATTTAATTTTGAACTAAATGCCGCTTTTTCGCGTAATCATTACAAGACAGTAGTTGCAAACAAACAGGACATACAACGGATACACAGGGAAAATATCGTTCCGTAAAGCCGGTTTTTACATATCAACATCTCTCGACTATGAACACAATGATGCCCGTAAAATAATGCAGCATTTTTATTACTGGAACGCTGATATTCGCTATTCGTTCGCCAACAGAAAATACGAGCTGCAACTGCTCGGAAACGACATGCTTCACACTTCCGACAAGCGCTGGCGCGAAATCACATATACCGACAACGCAATGATAGAAAGTTTTATGAGGCGTATTCCCGGAAGCATTATTTTGAAGTTCAACATGAAAATTCAATGAGAGAAATTATAATTTAGTCGTTCCTTAAAAAGTATATTTTGCAAAGAAAAAAGATAATAAAGATGTTTTTTCTGTTAATTTGTCTTGACACAAATTAACCAACCGAAGCGTAAGCGAAGCTCGCGAACACCAAATAAAA
>JAIRZQ010000081.1 GCA_031267135.1 Prevotellaceae bacterium | reverse complement strand
ATTTCAATTGTTGGTTTTTGGGGTTATCGTGTTACCTTTACCAATCTGGAACGAGTCGCCACTAATGGCGATATTGTAACAGTGCAAAATGTCAATAACAAAAACAGTGAATCGGTCGGTTATATTGCTACATACATTATTCCATTTCTGTTTCAGGGATTTGGCATATCTCATTTACTGCGTTGGCGTTCTCTACAAGTTGGAACAGGCGACAAAAGAGTTAGTCAGATTACAGCAAAAAATCATTGAATTTTAATCAAGGAAAACTATGTTAGATTATGTAAGAGTATCATATATTGATAATTAAATAGCAAATTCTTTTTTTATAATAACTTTTGACATTTAACACTTGCGTGTTCATAAACTTCAATGTCTTTAATTTACTGCTATTAAACAATTTATAATGTATGTTACAGGACAAATAATCGAATATTTTCATTTTATTAACAATTTGTTGATATTATTTTAAAAATAAGTTATACATTTGAACTTTATTATTATAACTTTGCACAATAAAATATTATGTGCCATGAAAAAAACTGTAATTTTTGTTATGACAACAGTCTGTTTGTTTGCATGCAGCGATAAAAAATCCTCAATTGATTCGGAATTGAAAACGCCTGCAATTAATGAATTTAACTACAAGGTAGATGTATTTGCCGATATGGAGATTTTGCGCTATCGCGTTCCTGAAATCGAAAAGTTAACGGCAAAGCAAAAGGAATTGCTTTACTGCCTGAATGAAGCGGCGCTTCAGGGTCGTGATATTCTTTATGACCAGAACGGAAAATATAATCTGTGCATTCGCCGTACGCTGGAACATATCTATACAAATTTCGACGGAGATAAAAGTTCTGACGATTTCAAAATGTTTGAAACATACCTGAAACGTGTTTGGGTATCCAATGGTATTCATCATCATTATGGAAATCATAAATTTGTCCCTGAATTTTCACAGGATTTTTTTATCAGTGAAATCAAAAAGCTGCCTGAAGCGGCTTTTGAGAAAATAGGCTTAAATTCCGATAAGCTTGTATCTGTTATCGTACCAATAATTTTTGATCCTGCAATTTTTGCTACGCGTTTAAATCAGGCATCGAATGTTGACCAAATAATCACGTCGGCATCAAACTATTACGAAAATGTTAATCAAAAAGAAGTTGAAACGTTCTACAGCGACATGAAAGACCCGGGCGATGAAACGCCTGTGCCGTATGGATTGAACAGCAAACTTGTAAAAGAAAACGGGCAAATATTTGAAAAAACATATAAGATTGGAGGTTTATATTCGACAGCAATAGAAAAAACGGTTTACTGGCTGCAAAAAGCAGCTGCGGTTGCCGAAAACGAACACCAGAAATCTGTTATAGAAAAGCTTGTTGATTATTATAAATCGGGCGATTTGCGCAAATTCGACGAATATTCGATACTGTGGGTTGCAGATACTTTACCGCATATTGATTTTATAAACGGATTTATCGAAACATACGGCGACCCAATGGGCATGAAAGCAAGCTGGGAGGCAAATGTAAACTTCAAAAATACCGAAGCTACAAAACGCACTGAGATTATAAGCGCCAACGCACAGTGGTTTGAAGATAATTCGCCTGTCGAAAAACAGTTCAAAAAAGAAAAGGTTAACGGAATCGCAGCAAAAGTCATTAACGTGTCAATTCTTGCAGGCGACAGTTATCCTACAACGCCCATAGGCATCAATCTGCCGAACTCAAACTGGATTCGCGCTGTTCACGGCTCGAAATCGGTAACAATAGAAAATATTACCGAAGCCTACGACCAAGCATCGCACGGAAACGGCTTTGCCGACGAATTTGCATGGAGCAAAACAGAGCTGGACTTAATGAGCGAGTATAAATTCATAACCGATAATCTTCATACCGACTTGCACGAGTGTCTCGGTCACGGTTCGGGAAAGCTTCTTCAAGGCGTAGATCCTGATGCATTGCAATCATACGGAGCGGCAATAGAAGAAGCGCGTGCCGATTTGTTCGGATTATATTTTATTGCCGATGCAAAAATGATAGAACTCGGACTGTTGCCAAATGAAGACGCATATAAAGCCGAATATTATTCGTTTTTTATGAATGGCTTGCTGACGCAGCAAACGCGCATCGAACCCGGTAAGGATATCGAAGAAGCGCACATGCGAAACAGGCAGCTTATAGCTCGTTACGTGTTAGAAAAATCGGCTGAAGACAAGGCTGTTGAATTTAAGACGCGCGATGGAAAGACATTCGTTGTTATCAACGATTACAGTAAAGTTCGACAGTATATGGGCGAGCTGTTAGCTCAAGTTCAGCAGATAAAGTCAACAGGCGATTTGGCTGCGGCGCGCAGTATGATAGAAAAATATGCAGTGAAACTTGACCCGGTTTTACACAGGGAAGTTATTGAACGCTATGCAAAATTAAACATTACTCCATATAAAGGTTTTGTAAATCCGGTATATACTCCAATATTTGATGGCGATAATAATTTTATAGATTTGAAAATCGACTATGGTGAAAATTTTGCAGAGCAGCATTTACGCTACTCTCGCGATTATTCCAATCTGCCATCATTCAATGATTAATTATATTAACATTTATAATAAAATGAAAAGAACAGTTAATAAAATTCTTGCAATATTTATATTATTGTCGGCTTCCATGATTTCCGTTGAAGCGCAATCGTTAAAAAGCGCAGACACATATTTTGCGAAAGGCGCATATTACAGTGCGGCAAATCTGTACAGACAACTTATTAATCTTAAAAGCGGCGATAAAAACGTAAGAAGCCGGAAAGGAGAAATACTGTTTCGCATAGGCGAATGTTACAGGCGAATGAACAAAACCGTAGATGCTCTTAAATGGTATGAGCAAGCCGAAGAAGCAGGTTACAGCCATGTGGAACTATATTATGGATCAGGCATTGTTCAGCAAATGCACGGACAGTATGACAAAGCGCATGACTTATTTATGCGTACAAAAGAAAAGGACGGTAATTTTAAATTGCTTGACACAAAAATAGAATCGTGCCTTATTGCCGGGCATTACGGAAAAATCAATAATTTGTACGAAATAATACCTGTCAGCAATTTAAATACGCGAGGCAGCGAATTTGGAATATCTTTTTACGAAAAAAATTTAATATATGCATCAACAGGCAGAGCAGCGCAATTGAACAAAATGTCGGAACGCACAGGACTTCCGCTTTCAGGTTTATATATTGCATCGCGCGATTCGCGGTCGTTATACGGTTCTATAAAAAAACTTGAAGCAATGTCGGAAGAGCTTGCCAACGAAGGAACGTTTTGTTATGATGCAAAAAACCAACAGTTATATTGTACTCGCTGCGAAGCGGAAAGTGAGAATTGTTTCATTTATAAAGTAAGTCTGAAAGACAACAGGTACAAAATAAACGGAAAACTGAAACTGGGTAAAATTACCAATGGAATAGCTCATCCGTATATAACCGAAGACGGAAACAGAATTTATTTTTCATCAATTATCGATGGCGGTTATGGAGGAGTTGACTTATGGTATGTTGATAAGGATCAAAAAGGCAATTACGGAAAACCTGTTAATTTGGGACCAAATGTAAATACTGCCGGCGACGATGTGTTTCCATCATTTATCGATGGGGTGTTATATTTTTCATCTACCGGACATCCCGGCTTGGGAGGACTTGATATTTTTGCAAGCAGCATGCAGGAAGATGGAAGTTTCGGCAAAGCGCATAATCTGCGCGCGCCGTTTAATACATCCTGGGATGATTTTAACCTTATACATCAAACCTATGACAATTCCGGACTGTTTATCAGTAATAGAAACAACAATGTAAGCAGCGATGACATATACGCATTCAACGATTTTCCGCCGGTAATAATAACACTGGATGGATTTGTATACGACAGCCAAACAAAAGAACAGCTGAAAGAATATACCGTTGTGATAACGGATGAAGATGATAATTTTTTTGAAGCAACCGTAATCGATAGCAGCAATTATTTTGTTTATGTCATGCCCGACAGAAATTATAAAATCAAAGCAATGGCTTCGGGATATGTTGAAAATACGGAAATATTAAGCACTGCCGATGTACCTAATTTTTCGGATTTATACTCTAAAATATATTTGGAAAAAGTTGTTGAAGAACCTGAAATTGAAATCGACGTGGAAAAAATGATGGTTATCGAAATTAAAAATATTATTTATGAATACGACAGATTCCTTTTGACGGAACAGTCAAAATCAGAACTTGACAAGTATGTTAGATATTTCGATGAATATCCCGAACTGACAGTTGAAATCGGCTCGCACACCGATTCGCGAGGCTCTCATGCATACAATATGAAACTGTCGGAACTGAGAGCAAAAGCCGTAGTTGACTATTTAATATCAAAAGGCATAGATGAAAGCAGGCTTGTATGGAAAGGCTACGGCGAAGAGCAGCCGCTCATACCGAACGCAAGAACGGAAGACGAACATAAAGCAAACCGCCGCACGGTATTCAAAGTGCTGACGCTTGGAACACAGTCCAAAAATATAGTTGTGAAACAAATATCAATGGAAGATACGGAAAACAGTTCGGATGCACTTGATTTAAGCGGCTGGTGGATACAAATTCACGTATCGACAGGTTCGAAAAATATGAATTTGCCTGTGATACGAACATCAGAACGCATAACAGGCAGGAAAGTACAGCTGATTAGAACAAATGATGGCAAAAATCATTACTGCATACGCTACAATACGCAAACCGAAGCGATGAAAGCGGAAACCGTATTGCAGAAAGAAAAAATAAAAACGGCACTGTTGCAATTTTAAACTGACGTCATTGATATTGAAACTTTGAGAATGCGGAAAAGAGCATTAATTTGGATTTTGTAAGATATGCGGATATTTATTAATTTAACAAAGAATTCATATAAAATTATCATAATAACGAATTATATGTTAGAAAATTCATGTTCTTACTATCTGTTAAACAGGAAAATTTTCTTTTAAAATATCTTGAATTAAAATTTTAAATATAATAATATGAAACATTCATGTCTGATACTTTTTCTTATAATGCCTTTATTGATGAAGGCGCAAATACCCGATTACAACAAGATACTGTCGCCGCAGGAACTTTGTTCCGATTTTGATTCCTTAAAAACCGTTATGGAAAGCGTCCATCCCGATATATTCTACGCCTTCCCGAAAACAGTGGCAGAAGCGAAATTTGACAGCATAAGAAGTCACCTGAATAAACCGATGACCGTATTTCAATTTAATCAATCAGTCAAACCCTATGTGACGCTGTTTAAAGATGGACATACCAGCCTTTCCTATTCATGGCGATTTTGGCAACAGTCCGATTTGAAACTATTTCCGTATAAAGTGAAAATAGACAAACAGAATTTCGAGGTAACCATAAAGCGAAACAGCGCTGCCCATGCTCCCGTTATACCTGTTTCTTCCCAAATTACGCATATAAATGGGATGTCCATAGAACATATTATCTTGAACATGCGGAAATACATCTGCGCAGAGAGTGATAACTATCTAATGAGTTCAATGGAGAATGAATTTAGTCAGCTGTTGTGGGAAGCATTTAATTTTGCGAATGATTTTTTCATTACATACATTACTCCGGAAAGCGTCAGTCAAGACATAACGGTTACAGGCGCCACAACACATGAAATATCAAAACAGGAAGAAGAGACGACGGCATCACAGGATTATTCATGGCGAATACTTACCGATAACAATAGCTGTTTATTGGAATTTAACAGCTTCAATAATCCTGCAAAATTTGACAGCCTGTTAGTAAATATGTTTACAGAAATCAAAGAAAAGAATATAGAGGATTTGATTATAGATTTGCGTAATAATGGAGGCGGAAATTCTATTCTGGGCGACGAATTCCTGCAGTACATAGCCAAAGAGCCGTTTTCCATGTTCGGGCCAACAACAGTTAAGATAAGTCCTTATCTGAAGAGTTTCATAAGAAAATTTCGTAATGCGGATTATTACAAAACGCTGTCTGACGACAATATTGATTCGCTCTTAAATAAGCCGGACGGACTTGAATACGCATCGGTCGAATTAACTTCTTTACGAAATAATCCGTTAAGATATACGGGCAATGTTTATGCTTTAATAAGTGGAATAACTTTTTCTTCTGCTTCGGATTTTGCATGGGTCTTGAAACATTATGGGATTGCAACCTTAATTGGAGAAGAAACCGGCGGTTTAATTACCTGCTATGGGGATGTTTTATCTTATAAGTTGCCTCATTCGGGACTTACATTGGGAGTATCGTATAAAAAATTTTATGGCATTGGCGCTTCCGATGAGGATAATCATGGTGTGATGCCTGATTTTGTAATCGACTCGGACAAAGCTTTTGATTATACCATCAATTTGATTAAAAACAAGTCGGCATCAAAAAAAAAATATAAAGATGAACATAACTGACTTTTAAACAAATCCGTATTCAACTGCTCTTTTTGGTTGTCTGTGATAAACGGATGACATCAGTGACTTGGTTTAATACGCAAGCCATTTTATGCGATTTGCATTAAACTACTTTCGCCTAAAGGCGAGGGATTTTCCCCAAAAAAGAGACATTAAATTAATCTTAATTGTAACGAAAAATAACTGTATTTCGTCAGATTAAATTACCTTTGCTTATGCTTTAAATTCTAAAACATGAAAAAAGTTGCAATTTTTCCCGGTTCATTCGACCCGTTTACAATAGGACACGAAAGCCTTGTAATTCGCGCCCTTGAATTATTCGACAAAATTATTATTGCTGTCGGACACAATGCTCAAAAGCAGGGTTTTTTCAGTATCGATGCACGCATGGATATGATTAATAAAATTTTTGAAAATAACATCAAAATAGAAACAGACTGTTACGAAGGTCTTACTGTGGATTACTGTCGGAAGAAAAACATTTATTTTATTATTCGCGGCTTGAGAACTTCTGCCGACTTTGAATTTGAACGAAGCGTAGGTCAGGTAAACAAGCAGATGGAACGAAAAATAGAAACTGTATTTTTGCTTACATCAACAAAATACACGCCTGTAAGTTCTTCGATTGTACGCGATATTCTGGCAAATGGAGGAAATGCTAAGCAGTTTATACCAAACAGAATAAATATTGATGACTATTTGAACAAATAATTTTGATGAAATCTTTTTTATTTTTTGCCTGTTTGCTGTTATCTGTTATTAATGCGTACTCGCAAACGCACATCAGAATATCCGCACCGAAGTACAAAAGCGACGTGCTGACCCTGTACACGTACGACAATTATATTGTTAAAAGCGAAAAAAAACTTGCAGAATGCGAAACAGACAGTATCGGCAATGCTTCGGTAACGGTTGATATCGACGATGTTGAATGTATTTTCATGCACCATGAAAAATTAATCTATTATTTTTTTGCTCAGCCTTATTCGGATATAAATGTTGAATTTCCGGAAAAGATGCTGCTTGACAACAAAGAAAAACTGAATCCGTTTTTTGAACCTGTTTATCTCGCCGCAAATGTAACGGCAACAAGCGGCAATAGCTTCAACAGTCAAATGCTGGATATTGACAGTAAAAGCGATCATGTGATTTTGTCGGTAGCAAAAAATAAAAAGGAAAATGACAGGCATTTCAAGGATTCACTCCTTGCTGTTTTTAAAAATTCATTGACAGGCTACAATAACGAATTTGTTAGCGATTATGCAAAGTACAGGACAGCTGCAATGGAATATTTATTCAAGACAAAGCGGCTTAAGGATTTGCAAAACGAATATTTTGTCGGTAAACCGATATTGTATAAAAATCCTGCATATTGCGAACTGTTGAATCATGTTAACGAAAAGTACTTTTTACATTGTACACAGCAAGCTCACGGCAATGATTTCAGGAATGCCGTTAATAAAGGAAATCTTGCTGAAATCCGAAAGATATTAAACCGGGATGAATATCTGCAAGATAAGGATTTTTGCGATTTTTTAATTTTACAAAATGCTTACAGTGAATTTTACGACAGTAACTTTTCGCGTTCGGCTCTGCTCGAAATAGTAAACTTAATAGCAAAAGAAACAGCAAGCAGGCACAACAGGATTATTGCCGAAGATATTCGCAAAGCATTTGTCAACTTACTTGCAGGATATTCGCCTCCCGACTTTGATCTTCAAGATATTGAAGGAAACAGGAAATCATTAAAATCGTTTCATGGCAAATATGTTTATCTCGGATTTTTCAGCGTCAACAGTTACGGTTGTATTCAGGATTTTTATCTAATGAAGCATCTGTATGAAAAATTCGGTAAAAAAATTCATTTTGTATCGGTTTGTATAGATGATAAAAGCGATATTGAACATTTTGCAGAAGTTGAAAAGATGAACTGGACTTTTTTAGTTTGCAATAATAACAAACTGCTAAAAAAATATGATGTGCGGACTTTCCCGACATACTATCTGATTGATAAAGAAGGCAAACTTTTAAAATCGCCTGCGCCATCGCCAAGCGAAGATATTGATAAAATTTTTGAAAGCATTGCAAATTAAGCAACTTTACGGTATCAGTTATCCGATATTCGTCATAATTTTATACTTTTGCATGATTTTTTTTGAGAAAATACATAATAATGAAAATATTAATAACCGGCGCAAGCGGTTTTATAGGCAGTTTTTTAGTTGAAAAATCACTTGAACAGAACTTTGAAACTTATGCAGGAATACGCGCTTCGAGCAGCAAAAAATATCTTTCCGATGAACGAATAAAATTCATCGATATTAATTATTCCAATAAAGAAGAATTGATTTCTCAATTAAATGAATTTAAACGGCAGCATGGCGCGTGGGATTATATAATACATAATGCCGGAGTTACAAAATGCGATCGAAAAAGAGATTTCGACAAAATAAACTTTATGTTTACAAAAAATTTTGTTGAAGCAATATGCGCAACAAGTCTGATTCCAAAAACATTTGTTTATATTAGCAGCCTTTCGGCGTGGGGAGCAGGAAATGAAAAAACTCTGGAGCCGATAAAGCTGAACGACACGCCGAAACCAAATACTGCTTACGGTAAAAGCAAAATAAATGCCGAAAACTTTATTGCAGGCATTCCCGATTTTCCGTATCTGTTTATTCGTCCTACAGGAGTTTACGGACCGCGAGAAAAGGATTATCTGTCGTTTTTGAAATCAGTAAAAAAAGGCATTGTGCCTTCAGTAGGATTTAAGCCTCAATATCTTACCTTTATTTATGTAAAAGACTTGGCAAAGGCGATTTTTTTGCTGATAGAAAAAAATATCACCCGAAAATCATATTTTGTAAGCGATGGCAATGTTTACACGAGCAAGGAATATGCAGTAACGGTAAAAAAACTTCTTGATAAAAAATTTACGGTAAAAATATGTATTCCGGTTTTTGTGCTTAAAATAATTTGCTTTTCGCTTGATACGGTTTACGGATGGTTTGGCAAATCGCCAACGCTCAATCGCGATAAATACAATATTTTGAAAGCGCGAAACTGGAAATGCGAAATACAGCCATTACAAAACGATGCAAATTTTTATGCCGACTACGACCTGATGAACGGAATAAAGGAAACAATAAAAATGGAATTTCATAAAAACAATTAATTTACAAAACGGTTTTATCGATGACGGCACAAAATCAAAATATGCTTGCAACAATTTGGAAAAATCTTTTTTCTGTCGAAAAATTAAGTATTGTTTACGCTGTTATTACGGCATTTTTTATAATTATTTTTGGCGCAAAAGAAAATCATGCAGTTCTAATGATTTTATACCGAATATTGTTTATTGCGCTGATATTTGCTTTGAGGTTTTTATATGAACACAAGGCGACAACCACGATTTGGTTTGTGCGCAATGCTGTCCCGATTGCATTTATAGCGTACTGGTATCCCGAAACATATTTTATGAACGAAAACATATTCGGAAATTTAGACCGGTATTTTGTCGCTGCCGACCGGCATTTGTTTGGCTGTCAGCCAAGCCTTGAATTTTGCAGGAATTATCCGCAAACATGGATAAACGAACTGATGAATTTTGGATACATATCGTATTATTTTATCATTATGCTTACTGTTTTTACTGCATGGGCAAAAGGGAAAAAATATATGGAACACGCATCGTTTATAATAATGTGTTCGTTTTTCATTTATTACATAACATTTATAGTTTTGCCTGTTGTTGGTCCGCAGTTTTATTTTGCAGAACCTGATAATCTGATAAGTAATGAAGGATTTTTTCGCAATACGCTTGTCGAATTGCAAACCATAGGCGAAAAGCCTACAGGAGCGTTTCCCAGTTCGCATGTAGGTATTTGTTTAATTTGCATGTATTTTTTTTATAAATATTCGCGCATCATTTTCTATATATTTATACCCGTAGCTTTTATTCTGATATGTTCTACTGTTTATCTCAAGGCGCATTATCTGATTGACGTAATCGGTGGATTTGTTTCGGCTCCGCTTTATTTTTTTATAAGCATAAAAATACAGAAACTGAAATTTTTTAAATATTAATTTCTTAGTACATGACAAAAATTTGATGTATACTTAGAATTATTTGAATATCAACAAAATATGCTTTCTTTTATTTGGAAATGACCTTGAAAATTCGTATCTTTACGACTGGTTTCCAATT
>JAIRZQ010000076.1 GCA_031267135.1 Prevotellaceae bacterium | reverse complement strand
TTCGGTTGTGTAATTTTTAAGCTGTTTTACCTTGCGTCCCATAAATCTATTCCTGTTAAAAGTTTATGATGACAAAGATAATCATTATTTGGGTAATTTTAAAATATAATTTATATAATATTCAATATGGTTTATTGTTTTACGGCTTTATCGAAACGGCTGTCCAAACAGGCGCTAATATCGGTTGTAACAAATTTTCCGTTGTAAAACAGGCTGAAAATTGTTGCGGGAGTTGGTGATAATTGTGCCTGTTCCAGTGTGGTGAGTTTGATAATTTTTAACGGAAGTTTTCGGCTTTCGGCGGTTTTAGCAAGTTCCGTGTTCACGTAGTATTCGGTAAACGGACAACGGTTGGTATAATAAACGACCACTCCTTTTTTGTCGGGACATTCACCGTTTAACACGACTTCTTTGAATTTGGGATTCACCGCTTGCGGATTTAATTTCTTAACCAACAAACTAAATCCGTAAGGCAATTTTTCGACCGTTTCAAAACCTTGCTGTAACAGCCATTTGGTATCGCTCATAAAGTGAAATTTGCTTGTTCCGACAACGGTTACAAGTCCATCTCTGCCCTGTGCTTTGGCGTCGTCAATCGCCGTTTGAAGCAATGCCTTTGCATAGCCTTTGCCCTTATACTGCCCAGACACCCAAAAACAGTTTATCATCAGGTAATTCGGCGCATCAACAGGTATCCATGCTTTTTCGGCGGGAACGTACTCAATAAATATTTTTGCCCGCTCGTTCAACCGGCGGAAAACATATCCGTTGTCAAATTCACGTTTCAACCACGCTTTTTTTGCTTCGTAACTTTCCGCACACTTCTTGTCTGAAAAGGCGCAACAGATATGTTCTCTGTCGATATTTTCTTTGGTGAGTGTAATAAATTTTGTGTTCATTGCTTTTTAATTTTTTCGTTTGTGAATAATATAGATTGCTGTTGATATGCTTTCGGATGGTAAAACCGCATACGCCCGGCAATTCCAAACTTAACGCACAATTCCTCGAAAGTGTCCGTCAATATCCTGTAATTGGGGCTGAAACACTCGTACTGTTCCCCGAAGCGGGACTGGTATTTTTCTTTGATTCCTGTGAAACGTTTATCCAGTATTTGATAAAAGTATTCGCGGGAACCTTTTCGTAAGGTTACGCCAAACATGGGAAGAATGTACGACGCCCCCGATTCTTTTGCCTGCCCTACAATGGCTGCAATGTTTTCTTTGGTATCACTGATGAAAGGGAGAATAGGCATAAGCGTTACACCTGTATAGATACCTCTTTCCGCCAACAATTTCATGGCTTTAAATCTTTCGGAACTTGGCGGCGCATGAGGTTCTATCTGTTGCGAAAGGGAATCATCTGCTGCCGTAATGGTAAAACTGACGGCTGCATACGTTTTGGAAATATCCTGCAAAATGTCTGCATCGCGTTTTACTAAATTACTTTTTGTAATAATATGTGTGGAAAATTTTTCGGAAGCGATTATCTGCAACGCTTTTCGCGTTAATTGTAATTCTTTCTCAACAGGCATGTAAGGGTCGTTCATCGAACCTGTGCCAATGGTTGCTCTGTTTTTCCGCTTGGCAGGAAGTTCTTTTGCCAGTAAATCCAACGCATTTTTCTTTACCGAAATCGTGGAAATATCGTTTATTCCGTAACACTCGCTTCTTGTGTCGCAATAAATACAGCCGTGCTGACAGCCACGATAAAGATTCATGTTGTAGGCGATTCCAAACCAAGTATCTTTTTCCCGAAGTTTAGATAATATACTTTTTGTTTCAATATACTGAATCATGGCTATTGTATGGGGATAAAAATTTTAGTCAACAAGTCTTCTTCTTTCGTATTGTGCGGGCTGTTCAAATATTCTTCAAACGCCATGCTGTGTCGCAAGATGTAATCGAAATTGACGCTGATATTGTTATACAACTCTTGAAGCCCCGAATAGCTGCCTTTAAGCGTGTAAACGGCGTACTTTCCTTTTCGCAACCGTATTGTTCCGAACTCTCCTGCAGGAGATATTTTCCTTTGCACGGAGGCGCAAGCGTAAAAACGGCATTGTTCGTGTATTGTCACGTTCGGGTCGTCAAAGCTTAACCCGATAAAGCGTGTTGCAGAAGACAAGGCCTGATTGTTCGACAGAAAACGGACAAGTTTATTCCATGCCGTTTCGTAAGATTCGCTTTCCCCATATTTGCCAAAAAGCCGAATATAAACCAGCTCCATATCGTTTTCTTCGCATACTTCCGATTGAAGATGACTTTGCCTGTTGCCGCTGCTTTTTACATAACTTTCCAAATATGCTTGCAGTTTGTCCAAATAGACTTTTGGTGATATTCCGAAATGCTTTTTAAACGCTTTTGAAAAGGATTGCGGACTTTCATACCCTACCATAAAAGCAAGTTTTGTCAGGCTCATTTCTTCCAATTGCATATATAACACGGCCCTTTCCACACGTTGCCTTGCTACGTAAGAGTATAACGGTTCATTTAGGGAAGAACGCATAATGCGAAGCAACTGCCGTTGGGACACATTGATTTGATTGGCGATTATATCCAACTGCAAAGGCTTATGCAAATTTGCACTGATATAGTCAATGGCCTGATTGACCTTTTGCCGATATATGTTTTCCGTATCGCTTCGCATAATTTACTGTTTCGAGTGCAAAATTACTGATTTTGTACGAACTGGACATTGTCCAATCTCGCCAACTTGCATCCATCTTAGGTGTTTTTTTATTTTTATTTGTTGATATTTAGTTTTATGGCGTGCGCCGCCTTTTCTTTCTTTTCATCCACTACTTTTGCGTAAATCTGAGTGGTTTTTACATTGGTATGTCCTAGCATTTTGCTGACGGTGTAAATGTCCGTGCCGTTTGATAATTGCAGGGTTGCGAATGTGTGCCGGAAACAGTGAAATGTTATTTTCTTTGTAATGCCTGCGATTTCGAGCCACTTTTTGAGCGGGCGGGAAATCCACGAGGGGGCGGGCAAATCTTCAAATACAAGTTGTTCGGGCTTGCGTGGCTTGCCGCAAAGTTCTAACGCCTGCGGCGAAATGGGCATATATTCAACGCCTTTTGTCTTTTGCTGCGTGAAGTTGAGGCGGGCTTGGTCGCCGTCAATCTGTATTTCTTTCCATTGCATTTTTTGAATATCGCAGTGTCGCAAGCCTGTGAGCGCAGAGAACAGGGCGGCGCGTTTCATTGTGTCCTGTTCGCAAGGCGTGGCGGCAAGGGTGTTTAATTCTTCGACGGTTAAATATTCCCGGCGGGTTTCCTG
>JAIRZQ010000054.1 GCA_031267135.1 Prevotellaceae bacterium | reverse complement strand
GACGGTTTCCGCAAAGCGTTCCACCACGAAACAATATCTTACAACCGCCGCAAAGACCGCGAGTATGTAGAACTCGAAACGCCGCGCCTTTCGGCTCTGCTTTCGGGTACTCCAAAGCAAGTATCAACGCTCATCCCCAATACCGAAAACGGCCTGTTCAGCCGTTTCATATTCTACTATATGAATATCCTGCCGATTTGGAAAGATGTATTTGCCGGCGATGACAGCCAAACACTTGATGATTATTTCCGTCATTTGGGCGATCAGTTTTTCGATTTTTACAAAACCCTGCAACACCAAGCCGAGTCATTGCGCTTTTGCCTCACGGTAACGCAGCAACAGGCATTTAACGCCTATTTTTCGCAGGCTCAAAATCAATACCTGTATTTGTGTGGCGTTGATTATTTGGCAACTGTGCGCCGTTTAGGGCTGATAACTTTTCGCATGGCAATGATTTTAACAGCATTGCGGATAATGGAAAACGGCAATATTACAAACCCGATGATTTGCAGCGATACCGATTTCAACACAGCGTTAGAGCTGGTAAAAATCCTAATCCAACACGCCGCAAAAGTTTACGAGACATTGTCCACCGAAGTAGAAACGCCAAAGCAACCCAACCAAAAGCAACAATTTTTAGAAGCCTTGCCGCCCGAATTTTCGCGGCAGGACTACCTGATCACCGCCAAGCGTTTGCAAATCCCAGATAAAACCGCCGAAAAGCACATTGCAAAATTCGTCCAAAGCGGACTGATAAACCATTTCGCACACGATAAGTACAGAAAAATATAGTTGCAAAAGGACAGTATTTTGACTGTCCTTTTCATTTTCCTAAAATTTTTTAATCTACTGATTCACAGTATCAATATTGACCTGTTGAAAACTTTTTTAGTTGCAAATCATGTTGTGTTGGAATTTCTTTGTAATTTTGCGGCAAAAAGTCAAAAAACAAAACAGGTGTACGCAATAGGTCATATATTGAAAGAAATTAGGGAAGAAAGCGGACAGCCATTACAGGAAGTTCAGCGTTTCGTTGATATTGATTTAACTCAATTAAGCAAAATTGAGAATGGAAAGCGTTTGCCAACTACCGAACAACTGCAAAAATTAGCCAAGTTCTATCAATGTGATGAAAAGGTATTGTTTATCCAAAGGGAAAGCGACAAAATCGCGTACTCTTTTGAATACCCCGAAATTGCAATCGAAACATTGCAGGTAGCAGAGGCAAAAGTGCGTTATGGCGCACAATATTTAGATATGTTTCAAAATACTATCTATCAAAAACCTATTGCTCTGGAAAGTCGCCGCTACATTGGCAGCAAAGCGAAATTAACCGATTGGATAATGGATTTGATAGACAGCGAAACCGAAAATGTAAACACTTTTGTAGATATTTTCGCGGGAACAGCTTCTGTATCCAATCAGGCAATTCAAAAATATAATCATGTAATAATCAATGATATATTACATTCAAACAATATCATTTACAAAGGTTTTTTTGAAGCGGGCGAATGGGACGAAAATAAACTGAATGATATTATTACATACTATAATACGTTGAATCCAGACAATTTAGAAGAAAACTATTTTTCTGCAAACTTTGGCGGAAAATTTTACGAATACAATATTGCAAAAATAATCGGCTATATACGGCAGGACATTGAAGATAAAAAGAATGAACTTACCGAAAAAGAGTACAACATTTTGCTTGCAACGTTGATTTACAACATTGATAAATTGGCAAATACCGTAGGACATTTTGACGCTTATATTAAAAAGCCAATCAAACCGCAGCCTTTGCGTTTGCGCTTAATCAATGCGCAGGATTTTGACAATGTAGAAATCCATCGCGAAGATGCCAATAAACTTGCAAAAAAAATAGAATCGGATTTAGTGTATATTGACCCGCCGTATAATTCACGACAATACAACCGTTTTTATCATTTATACGAAACGTTAATCAAGTGGGACAACCCTCAATTATTCGGTGTTGCCCTGAAACCCGCACCTGAAAATAACAGTTTATATTGTACGACAAAGGCAAGAAACGCCTTTGAAAACCTTGTTATGTCATTGAATACAAGATTTTTAGTCGTATCATACAACAATACTTATAATTCAAAAAGTCATTCTTCCGAGAATAAAATTCAGTTAGAAGAAATTGAAGGTATATTGAATAAGTGCGGCACAACAAAAGTATTCGAGTGTTCGCACCGTTTTTTCAACACAGGGAAAACCGAGTTCGATGACCACAAAGAATTATTATTTATTACCGAAGTAGATGAAAAAAGAAAAAATAAATCGTTCGCCTCTGTTTTACGTTGGGGATAAGTACAAACTTGTAGGGGAAATCAAAACGCATTTCCCGACCACAATAAATCGGTTTATTGAGCCGTTTGTCGGAGGTGGTTCGGTTTATCTGAATGTTGATGCAACTGAATTTCTTTTGAATGATATTGATAATTATGTTATTGATATACACAGGTTTTTATGTTCCTATATCGGCAAAGAACAAAAGTTTTATGATTTGATTTTTTCAATCATACATAAATACAATTTTTCGTGTTCCTACGAAAAAGACATTGTGCCTGCTGAATTGAAACAACGCTTTGTTAAAACCTATTACGCTCATTTCAATAAAGAAAACTTTAAGCGACTGAAAGCAGATTACAACAATTCAAAAGAACGCGATATAGCAGAATTGTATGTGCTTTTGATTTATAGTTTCAATAGAATGTTGCGGTTTAACGGCAACAATGATTATAATTTACCTGTTGGTAATGTAGATTTTAACGCCAATGTTTACAATGCTTTATCTGATTATTTCAACCAGAATAAAGAAAAAAAAACAAAATGGTATTGCCTGGACTTCAAAAAGTTTTTAGGCTCAATCCATTTTCAAAAAGACGATTTTATTTATTTAGACCCGCCGTATTTGATTACTTTTAGTGAGTACAACAAATTATGGAACGAACGGACAGAAACAGATTTATTGCAAATACTTGATAATCTAAATAAAAAAAACGTTAAATTTGCAGTTTCAAATGTTACGCATTACAAAGGACAGGAAAATAGCCAATTTGTTGATTGGTCGAAACAGTATAACAGTTATCAGATAAAGAGTAATTACATCAGTTATCACGATAACACAATAAAGAAGTTTAACGAAGTATTAGTAATAAATTACAAGACAAATATATGAGTATAAGAGTATTGGAATATAAACCGTTACTGTTTACAACGACAGTCCGAAACCCGCAGAGGTTAAAAGCATTGTTGTACATCTTTGCCAAGTTCGACAGGCAAACTCTTACAGATGATTTGGCAACAAAAATTGTTTTGGAGTTAATTCGCTATGGACTATATAGACCAATGAATTTGAGCAAAGCAGTCAAAGACAAATGGGCAACAACGCCAAAAGGCGAGTTTGCCGAATTTCTTTTAACAGACAAAGAGGTTGATTTCATTTTTATACACAACCCGCAAGACCACAAAGAGGCAGGTTTTGCAAAAGGTTATCCTTCTCGTTTCGCTACTTTCTTTGACTTTGCCAAAGAATTAGGTTTCGTCTATTACCAACCCAACGAGTTGATAGAATTTTCCGAAATAGGCAAAAAGTTTGCAAGTATCTTTTCGGTAGAAACAGAAAACGGTAATCTTTTCGTTACAGAGGAACACCCCGAATACGAGCAGCAGGTATTTTTGCAGGCAATGGCAAAATCGCAACGTAGCAATCCGTTTGTCAGGGTGCTGAACGACAATATACCGCTTGTTTTGCTACTCGAAACAATTAAGAAATTGAACGCCGATCCTGAATTTAACAATGCGGGTATTTCGCGTAAGGAATTACCATTGCTGATTTTTTGGAAAGACAACAACGCAGATGCATTGTACCAACTCCTCAAAAGGCTTCGCCATGAATACCGCTATAATCCGAGTGATGAAGTGATTATTGACATTTGCACCAACGAGATTTTGCCGAATTTTAAAAAGTTCAAACCCAAATCCATTGTTTCGGAATACCCTGACGAGTTTATACGGAAAATGCGTTTAACCGGACTGATTTCTTTGCGAGGTGCAGGGCGTTTCATTGACATCAACCACAACGAAGATGAGCGGGTAGAATATGTTTTGTCGCACTATTCACACTATCAAAAGTACTCAACCGAAAGGGCATACTTTGACTATATGGCGCAGATAGACGAAAATTTGCTTGCCATTGCGCCTGTTGTTGCCGATGCAACAAAGAGCGAAGAACTATTGCAAAATTGGGTTACAACTTACGATTGGAACAGCATAAAATCAGAACTGAATATTTTGGCAACACGCAGTAAAGCATCGAAAGACGAGGTCTTGAAATTCCTGCCTCATCCTGTGCGATTGGAATTTTTAACAGCGTTAGCAATCAAATCAAAAATGCCTGAAATTCGTGTAATTCCGAACTATCCTTGCGATGATGAGGGCTTGCCGACATCAACAGCAGGCGGAGCTGGCGACCAAGGCGATATTGAATGTTTCGAGCATTCAAACGGGATTCTCGTAGAAGTTACGATGGCGGAAGGCACAACACAAACGAAAATGGAAGTTTGGGCAATCAGCCGTCATTTAGAGGCATTTCAAACTAAATACACGCCAAATTCGCAGTGCATTTTCATTGCTCCGACCATTTTCAGAGATTCGGAACGCCAAATTGCATACGTCAAACACACAGACAATTTGACTATCCGCCCGTATAAAATAGACGATTTTGTTTCGTATTTAGAAACCTCAAATAAATTGTATTCAATATGATAGAAAGTAACAAATACAATTTATGGTTTGGCTCCCTTGACTTCGTAACAGTGGAGCGAATAACCCGACTGCGGCAAGGCTTTTATTCGCCCAAAGACGGATTTCAGGATTTTGTTGATGCCTACGAACAGTGGTGGAATGAAACGTCACAAGTAGAGAAAGAATATATTTATCAAACTCACTATTCCCCACCTATATAAATGCTCTTCAATCTTCTTTCATTCACACCGCCAACCGATACGATTACAGTAAACCTGTATTCCGAAAAAGTTAAAGACACCCGCTCTGAAATTATTTTCAGGGACGAATGTCTGGAATTGTGGCAGCAAAACGCCGACGCACTCGCAGAGAGCAAATACCTGTATTGTTCTTTTGACAATGAAGCAACCGAATGTAAGGGCGACAAATACACCGCAACCATTAACCTGAACAGCACGCCGCGAGTGGCAATAAACTATATCGGTCGCCTGCTTTATACCCACTTTCGCGGTCGTGTACCTGCCGTTTGCTGCAATTTTGTAGGCGGCGTAGAAATCTGGCTCAAAGCCGAACAGCAGAAGAATATTACAAAGTTTCACAAATACACACTCAATCCGCAGCACGCCCGAATTACGGACGGTTTCGAGTTGCTTGTAACTTACGAAGGAGTTTCAACAGTTTACAACACGCCCGTTTCGCACCTTGCAGAAATACAGCCCGAATTATTTTCACTGGTAATCGTAAATGGCGAACTCGCCAAATACAGCAAGCTCACTGCCGAACAAAAAGCGCAGATAAATTCAACTTATCCCGTATTAAGTCATTCACTTGCAAAAGCGTTGAATTTACCCGAAAGACGGGAACTAAACCCCAACAAATACATAAGCGCCTACAGGCAGATTTCAGAATTTTGCAACAGCCGTTTATTCACCCCCGAATTTCAATCCGTCCTGCAAACAGAAACAGCCGGCTTTATACAAGTCCCCGAACAAAAAAATTGGCGAAGTGGACAAAAGTGAGGCCGAAAAACAATGTAATTGATTGATTTTCATAATTTTGTAGTCAAAAAAAGAAATGAGTAAAAAATTTGTATTTTCTGCGGTTGCAAAATAACGAA
>JAIRZQ010000040.1 GCA_031267135.1 Prevotellaceae bacterium | reverse complement strand
CTGCTTGACCAAATTTTTGCTTTGACAGTGAGGACACTGAATTGACATCGTGTGTATCATTGTATATGTTTTTTTACTGCAAAGATACTAATTTATTCTGATAATTTAAGACACTACCGAAAATTTTACCTGAATACAAGAACAAAATTTGATTAGCAAATAAAAACGGCATAGACTTCGCAGGCGGGGAACCCGCTCGGCGCAGACGGCGTTAAAACAAAATTCCGTCAAGCGAAGCGCGACATTAATTCCGTTAACCGTTGAGCAGTTAACGGGTTGCCGAGAAGTATAAGCCTTGACTTTTGGGTTACTTTTGCGTTAAGGTAAAAGTAACAGAAAGAGAAAAATATTATTTATTTTGCAAAGTTTTATGCCTGTATTGATTAAAACCCTGCAATTTTTCCATCTGATTTTCATTTATAATTATTTATTCCATTTTTAAGGAACAATTAAATTTAGATATTACTTTACAGCTTCCACACGTAACGGCAAAATTATGTACGTACTTAGCGAGCACAACCTCTTCAAAATAACAAATCACAGGTAGAGTATCACGCGCTTTCGTTGCATGGTAAGCCCGTTTTTCTTTTTTCTCTATATGGATATAAATTTCTTCACTGATGCGTGTAAATTTCTTTCTAAATGAAAATAAATTTTCTCCTAAATAAAAATAAATTTCTTCCTAAGTAAAAATTATTTTTCTCCTAAGCGAAAATTTTCCTCCATGCGGATGGAAATTTATTCGCTTCCATTCAAAAAATAAAATTTGACCGTCACAATGCAAATTACATGAAAATTTATGCAAAGGCGGATAAGAATTAAATTCGGTACGTAATTCTAAGAAGCGCTACAAATTTAGCATTATAAATTTATGTTAAGCATTACAGTCAAAGTCGCATTGCCTGAAAGGCACAACAAACTGAGCGTAAAAAAGTCCTGCCTTTCAGGCAGTTATTCATTACACATGCTTTTCCCGCAGGTCGAGACCTGCGGTTACGAAAATTACGTCCTTTCAGGTCTGCAATACCCTGACCGATGGTGCGTAACATCAATTAATAAATTACATCAGGATACGACTAAATGGCTTTTCTTTTATTGCTATTGAGCGGTTCAAATCGCAAAACGGTGCCACAAATCATTTTCCGGAAACGGCGCTGCTATTTCGATTTTATTATTGCTTACGGGATGAATAAATTCTATCCTGCGAGCGTGCAGCGATATTCCTCCGTTTGCATTTGAACGCGGATATCCGTATTTCAGGTCTCCTTTTATGGGACAGCCTATTGCAGCCAGCTGACACCGTATTTGATGATGTCTGCCCGTCATTAATTCGATTTCTATCAAAAAGTACGTATCGCTTTTACCTGCAAGCGTATAGCGTAATTTTGCCTGCTTGGTATTGTTTGCATGCTTTTCTCTGACAAACGACTTGTTTATTTCCTTGTTGCGAAACAAATTATTAACAAGGGTTGCTTCTTCTTCCTGCGGTTTGTTTTTTACTATAGCATAATATGTTTTATGTATGTTTCCTTCGCGAAACATATTATTAAGCCGTGCAAGCGCTTTGCTCGTTTTTGCAAAAACAACCGCTCCGCTCACAGGGCGATCGATGCGGTGCACAACGCCAATAAAAACATTTCCCGGTTTATTATCTCTTGTCTTAATATACTGCTTCAAAGCATCGCCCAGCGTTTCATCGCATGTTTTATCGGTTTGTATAATCTCGCCAACATTTTTGTTCACAATCATTATGTGATTATCTTCATATAATATTCTACCATTAATATTACTGTCAATCATATATATTTTAATTTTTACAAAACTACAAATAAAAGATAAAACAATCTGTTAAATAATAGATATGATTTAATAAAAAATCTTACATTTGCATATTTTTAAAATATTTATGAGGATAAAATAAGGTACAGTGAATACGGAAAAAATATTAAAGTTCGACCGCCGTTATCTTGAAATGGCTGCCGTTTGGGCAAAAAATTCATATTGCAAGCGCCGACAGGTAGGAGCAATACTTGTGAAAAACAATATGATTATTTCCGATGGTTTCAACGGAACGCCATCGGGATTTGAAAATATTTGCGAAGATGAAAACGGCAGCACAAAACCTTATGTATTGCATGCCGAAGCGAATGCAATAACAAAAGTTGCCCGTTCAAACAACAGCAGCGAAGGCTCTACGCTTTACATTACAAGTTCGCCATGCCTCGAATGTGCCAAGCTTGTAATACAGGCAGGAATAAAACGTGTTGTATTTTCCGATAATTACAGAATTTCGGATGGTATCGAGCTTCTGAAACGTGCAAATATCGAGGTTGTGCAAATAAACTTATAACAAAATAATCGTAACAAACAGCAAAATAAAAATGAAAAACAAATTTAATACTATCCACACGCTTTTGTCTGTAATAATAATAATTTCAGCCGCCTATCTGGGATTTAAATTAGGAGCAAATCGCATGTCGATATCGCAAAACATTGAAATCAAAACGCCTATAAATAAAATCAACAAAATACTTCAACTCATATCAGAAAGATATGTTGACAGCATCTCTATCAACAATCTTGTAGAATCATCCATACCGATGATTATTGAACATTTAGACCCTCACAGTACTTATTTTGTTGCCGAAGATTTGAAGGTGCTGGACGAATCGCTTCAGGGAAGTTTTGAAGGCGTAGGAGTAACTTTCAATGTAACCCGCGATACTGTTATGGTTGTTAATGTTATTGAAGGAGGTCCGGCAAACCGCGCAGGAGTCGAAGCCGGCGACCGCATTATCCGTATAAATGATTCCGTTGTCGCAGGACAAATAACAGACGCGGATAACGTTAAGAAACTGTTGAGGGGCGAAACCGGAACCAAAGTATCAATAGACGTTCAGCGACAGGGATTCGATAAGGAAATTCCAATAATCATAACACGGGCAAAAATTCCTGTCAAAAGCATTGATGTAAGTTATATGATAAACGACAGTACAGGATTTATAAAGCTTTCCACATTTTCGCGCAATACGTACGGCGACTTCATAGCGGCTGCATCCAAACTGAAAAAAAACGGCATGAAAAAACTTATTATCGACCTGCGCGATAATACCGGCGGATACATGGAGCAAGCCATAAAAATAGCCAACGACTTTTTTTCAGAAAAAGTCTTAATCGTTTATACAGAAGGCTATAATTATCAGCGTGAAAATTTTTATTCATCCGGAAATGGTCGCCTCGCTGATATTGATATCTGCATACTCATAAATGAAATAACCGCATCGGCAAGCGAAATCCTTTCGGGAGCAATTCAAGACAACGACAGAGGTCTGATAATAGGCAGGCGCTCGTTCGGGAAAGGGCTTGTGCAAATACCAATACCATTCGACGATGGCTCCGGTCTCAATCTTACTGTCGGACGTTATCACACGCCAACAGGACGATGCATACAAAAACCCTACGACAAGGGGCTGGAACAATACAATCACGAACTGTACGACAGAATGTTAAACAACGAGTTTTTTGTCGCAGATAGTATTCGCTTCAACGACTCGCTGAAGTATACAACACCAAAAGGGAAAATTGTGTATGGAGGAGGAGGAATTATGCCCGACATATTCGTTGCTTTCGATACAATTGATGCGGCACGCGATTTCTTCCGCAAAATTTCTCAAAAAAATCTTGTGCATAATTTTGTCATGAATTATACGGATAAAAATCGGGAATTTATTAATAATATAACTTATTTTGAACAGCTTGACAGCTTTCTTGAAACTCAACACGTTTTCGATGAATTTTTGAATTATGCGGCAGCTTTCGGCATAAAAATAAAGAACAATGAACTTGCCGAAGCCAAAAAAATTCTTGACCCTGAATTGAAAGGACTGATAGGAAGAAATACGCCGCTTGATAACGAAGGCTTTTATCCGTATTACGAAAAAATAGATGTAACACTGCAAAAGGCTATCGACTACCTTACAGGAAGCGAAAAAAATGATTGATTTCAGTTTGAAAATATCCGAAAAAATATGATCAATAAAAAAGGCAAATTATGAAGAAACTTGTTTTATTTTTTGTTTTTGCGCAAACATTATGCTTGGCGTACAGCCAGCACAAGCCGCAACATTTTACCGAAGGAGCCGATATTTCAGCAAATTTCGATACGGCGCGCCTGCACCGCATCGATGCAGCCTATCAGCGATTGATTGACGAGGGCATATTGCCAAATGCTGTAACTTTTGTGGCTCACAAAGGAAATATTGTTCATTACAAATCTTTCGGATGGCGCAATGTTGACAAGAAAATACCCTGCCGCCGGGACGACATTTTCCGCATTGCATCGCAAACCAAAGCCATTGCAGTTGTTGCGCTTATGACGCTGTTTGAAGAAGGCCGCTTTCAACTCGACGAAAGCATAAAAAAATATATTCCCGAATTTGAAAATCCTCAGGTTATGGAAACCTACAATCCTGCTGATACAACATATACGGCACGTCCCGCAAAACACGATATTACCATTCGTCATTTGATTACGCATACATCGGGAATTTCGGCATACGATGCACAGTTTTCGGCTATATGCGTAAAAAACGGAATACCTCCGCTTAACACAAAAGCTGATATTACTCTCGGCGAAGCCATACGGCGTTTGGCAAAAATCCCGCTGGCTCACGATCCCGGACAGAAATTTACTTACGGCATGAGCATTGACGTTCTCGGATATTTGATAGAAATACTTTCGGGAAAAGCAGTTGATGTTTTTATAAAAGAACGCATATTGGATCCGCTTGGCATGAAAGATACTTATTTCTACCTGCCCGACGATAAAGCAGATAGATTGGTTACCCTTTACGAATATACCGGAGAAAAAAAACTGCAACAAAGCACGCATCCTGTTCACCAAACATTTCCGTATGAAGGAGCGAAAAAATTTTTCAGCACGGGGGCAGGCTTGAGCGGAACAATTGAAGATTATGCAAAGTTCTGTCAAATGATTTTGAATGATGGCGAATTTAACGGAGTGCGTATTCTCGGGCGCAAAACTCTCGAAATGATGCGGCACAACGGCGTAGGCGACCTTCGCGGCGAAATAGGTTTTGGCATGGCATGGGATGTTTTTCGCGAACAGTATGCGCATCGTTCAATAGCGTCGACAGGCTCATCGCGCTGGGGCGGAATGTTCGGAACAGATTATGTAATTGATCCGAAAGAAAACTTAATACTTCTGGTTTATGTAAATGTAAGTCCGAATTTTTCGGGTATCGATCCCAAAACATTACTGCACAATGTAACCTATCAGGCATTGAAATAAAGTGGATTGCGGCATTGTTGATTTAGTATATATAATTCTTTATTGATTTTGAGCTAAGTACATGACAAAAATTTAAAGACATCTATTTCAGGTATAGTAATCGGGTTAAGCAATGCTGTTGCAATAAGTTCTAATCCATACTTGAAGAGACTTTTTGCCCGTTTCCCGTGC
>JAIRZQ010000023.1 GCA_031267135.1 Prevotellaceae bacterium | reverse complement strand
CTTTTTTCAAAGCAAGCAGCATGAAAATAATGAACGCTGCTACAACTTCATCGGACAGCGAAACAAATCTTTCGCCAATACATTACGGAACATATACCATAAACGGAAATGTAATAACCTTGTCGGGCTTTGGCGTTCTTAATATCATTTTAATTACAGTCGAAGAGTTCACCTTTTCGTTTACTCTTACAGCAGATGGCGAAACGGGCGAATATACGGCAAACCTGTCTGCGCCTCCGATATCCGAATCTGCCCGTACAAAAATGCTATGCAAAGCATGGCAAATAGATGCTCTGGATATTGATGAAGATTCGATATCAGATGATGACAGGCAAAGGTATATTGACTACTACGGACCAGACTGGAAAGATTCGCTTATATTAAAAGAAAACGAAGAATTAGGTTTAATCGGTACAACGGTTTTGTTTTCAAGGGCAGGAACTTACCTTGTGATGTATGCAAAAGAAGATTCGGAAGCAGGCTTGGCGGAATGGAAATGGGCGAACGGCGAAGAAACGGCTTTTTATTATTCATGGCACAACTGGAACGATGACTTGAGCAATCATATTGCTTATATCCCCGTATTAACCGAAACCTCATGTATTGTACAGCAAGAAAGGTGGCGAACCATAATGGTTATTAGAGAATAAAGCCGAAAATAAAAAAGAGGAAAAACAGAAATAAGGTTTTGCCGTTATTCGTGTAGAATCTAAGTATAAATTACCGTAGAGAGCAGGATTGAGATTCTGATTTTTACGGTAATTTTGTTGCCATTTCCGAATTTCCCCGTAACGAAGAACCGGCATTACAAAACAGTAAACCTCTTCGGAAAATCATTTGTAATTTAGATTAAGGTTATAAATAGCAGCAATAAGATTAAATCTAAGGGCAAAACATTTTTTTATTATGTCGTTTTTTCTTTGCGGATAAAGTCGCCGCTATTCCCAATATTCCTGCAATAGCAGATGATATTAATATTGCAATTTTTGCAGTGTCGGTGTAACTCTGATGTTCAAAAGCCAAATTGCTTACAAACATCGACATCGTGAAGCCTATTCCTGCAAATATTCCTGCATTGAGCAGCAATCTGTAATTCATTCCGTCCGAAAACTTTGACATGCCCGATTTTATCATTACAAGTCCGAATAAAAATATTCCTGCCGGTTTTCCGATTATCAATCCGCAAATTATTCCGAGCGATACTTCGCTGCAAATATCAATCGCACCGAAATTAATAACAATCCCGGCATTGGCTAAAGCAAACAAAGGCATTATGATGTACATTGAAAAGCTGTGCAGCGACGACTCGAATTTTTGCATCGGCGACGATACCTTTGTTATTTCCGTCCGCATTGCATTTATCGTATCAATGCATTCCCGATTTGCCAGAATGGTTTTGTTCTCTACATAATTTTTCCTGAATTTCCGTATCAGGAAACCGGTATGAACATAAAATTTTGTTCCGCTTATGCGCGTACGCGCAGGTATGAGCGCAGCAAGCAAGATTCCGGAAACTGTTGCATGTATGCCCGACTGCAATATCAAAAACCAAAGAACCAGTCCGGTGATGAAATAGATAAGCGTATATCGTATTTGCAGCAGATTCAATATAAATACTGTTGCCATTACCATTGCGGCAATCATAAGCATGTCGAAATGAATTGCATGCACAGGATAAAACACTGCAATCACAATAATTGCGCCGAGGTCGTCGGCAATGGCGAGAGCCGTGAGAAATATTTTCAGCGAAACGGGAACGCGTTTTCCTAAAACCGAAAGAATGCCTATTGCAAATGCAATATCGGTTGCTGTAGGTATTCCCCAACCGCGTGCCGTTGCAGGCGAATCAACATTGAAAGCATAATATATCAGGGCAGGCATAAGCATTCCGCCGACTGCAGCTGCTATCGGCAAACTTGATTTTCGAAACGACGAAAGTTCGCCGACCATAATTTCGCGCTTTATCTCGAGGCTTACAACGAAAAAGAAAATCATCATTAATCCATCGTTTATCCATCCGCGCAAAGTCATTTTTTGAACAAAATCGCCTGTTGATATTGCAAGCTCTTTTTCCCATATTGAATTTAAGTCGAATAATTGCGGAAAATTGGCAAATACAAGAGCAGTGATGGTTGCAAAAAATAACAGTATTCCTCCTGTTGCCTCCTTTTGAAAAAAGCCGGAAAAACTGTCTCTGATATTTCTTTCGCGCTGATAGAACCGGTAATACTTGCGTATTTTTTTTATTCGCTTTTGCGTGTTCAACATGGAATATAATAAAATTCGGTCATAAAATAAACATTATCGCTGCCGGTTACTGTTTGACAAATGTGTTAAGCAGCAAATTTTGTATAATATTCGAGCGCCTACGCTTGCATCAAATTCATCATTATCATTATAAGGATTCGGAGCGACTTCGCAAACATCAAAGCCTGCGATTCGCCGTCCTGATTTTGACAGGGTTTGCAAAAGACAGTGAGCCTGCTGAAACGATAATCCTCCCGGAACAGGCGTTCCCGTATTCGGACACAGTTCGGAACTTAATCCATCTATGTCAAAGCTCACATAAACATTTTCGGGTAAATTCCCCGTAATTTCATCACAGATTGATTTCCATGTCTGCTCTCCGCTGAATAACTGCCCGCTGATATAAAAATCGGTATATGACTTTATTTTATCGCTGTTTGAAATAAAATCGGCTTCGGCGCTGCAGAAATCGCGAATGCCCACCTGCACAAGTTTTGCAATATTTGTGCATTTTGTTATGACGTTATACATTATCGAAGCGTGCGAATATTCGAAACCTTCATAAGCGCGGCGCAAATCGGCATGCGCATCTATATGCAATATTCCGAGACTGTCGTACTTTTCGCTTAAAAGCTTTATCAGTCCGAAAGGGACGCTGTGATCGCCGCCAACTATTCCTACAATCTTCCCTTCCTCATAATATTTTTTCGAGCGTTCATAAATCCATCTGTTTAGCTTTTCGGATACCTTGTTTATCAAGTCTAATTTATGAGAAATCGACATGTCATTGATATTTCCGCCATTTGTAAGATGTTCTATGACTTTTTCGGCTTTTTTACGGAATACTGCCGATTCATTAAATATTTCTTCATTGTACAGATGTGTTCCGATTTTAATTTTCCATGCGTTTTCGACATCCGAATCATACAAATCAATTTGCGATGATGCATCGATAATGCGCCTTGGCGCATTTGCCGTTCCGGGACGATAGGATGCCGTAACATCCCAGGGCGCTGATATTAATATAATTTCAGATTCATCAACATGGTACGGAAGCGCAAAAAAATTACCATTTGGTAAACCTATATCATTGGGGTTAAAATTTTCCATATTTTCAATATTTTAGCAAAGATACGTATTTTCATTAAAAATAACTAACTTTGTCAATTAAAAACTCTTAATTTATCATATTATGAAAAGTTATTTTATATTATCGTTATTATTTGTTTCACTTATGGTTACAGATATTACAGCGCAGGAAAACGCTGAAATTTTTAAGTTTGCTGTGGGAAGCTTCGAGATAACAACGCTTTCCGAAGGACAGCAAAAAAGCGGAAGTTCGATACTGATTGATGCAACTTCCGAAATGATTGACAAATATGCTCCCGATGGAACATTTCCATCGGCATGCAATGCATTTTTGTTAAAAACTCCCGGCAAAACAATACTGATTGATGCAGGCTTCGGACGAAATTTATTTGCCAATCTTAAATCGCAAAACGTTACTGCCGAAGAAATTGATATTGTTTTGCTTACCCACATGCACGGCGACCATATCGGCGGCTTGCTGCATCATGATGGAAAAATCGCTTTCCCCAATGCGCAGCTTTACATCGCTCAACCCGAACACGACTACTGGATGAACATCGACTCGCGCGGAGGCGAACAGGCTCGCAACGTGATAAAAGCATACAAAGATAAATTGCAGCTTTTCGTTCCTGCCGATTTGCAAAACTCGACAACGGAGTTATTAAGCGGAATAAGCGCCATTGCAGCTTACGGACACACGCCCGGACATACGGCATATTTATTGAAATCCGAAAACTCGCAGTTTTTGATATGGGGCGATCTTACTCATGCAATGGCAATACAGATGCCGCATCCCGAAATTGCCGTTACTTACGATGTAAATCCCGGCGATGCTGTGATGGCGCGAAAAAAAATACTTGAATATGTCGCAAAAAACAGAATACCTGTTGCAGGCATGCATATTGCCTTTCCTGCAATGGGCAATATAACTGAAAGCGCAGACGAAGGATATGAGTTTATTGTAAAAAATTAATAATTTTTTAACAAAATTTTGTGATATGCGTTTATTTAGTTAATTTTGTGTTGGTTTTCGATTGATTTTAATTAAATTTTTAGAACTCGAAAATAACAAAAACTTTAGTATTAAATTAAAATATATATAAAATGAAAAAACTTTTAACAATAGCATGTATTTGCGCAGGTTTTGCGCTTGTAGGCTGCAGCAGCGATGATGATAGCACTCCGACATCTCAAGATTTTATTATAGATGCGCGAAATGTGGAAAACGGAAATGATTACAATTCTCAAATAGACAGCGTAAAGGCGGTGGCAAATTATGAAGAACACTCTCCACCAGGCGCATTTTATGAAACGTATGATGTCATTGCAACAGCAAATTATGTAAACGGCGGTTTTATGATGACTTTGCCTGCAAAAGTGGATGATCATTTATTAACGCCAATTACTTCAGCGTTTAGAAATGAAACCATTCCTGATGGCGTAACTGTAACTAATCCGAATGCGAAAATTTTGGGTATAAATTTTTTATTTGCCTTCAAATCAGGCAATCAAATCGGACGATTTGAATATGGATATGAAATTGATGATTCTCATTCCACTCTTGTCTGGTATGTTTATGCAGACAGAGATGTCAGTATTACAGGTTCTTATTCGTACATAGCGGATGATCCTTCTTCTACCAAATATTCTTATTCATATAATTTTTCACTGAAAAAAGGCTGGAACGAACATTGTACGATTTATGGTTATTCTGAAGAAGATAAAGAAAGTACAACCAGCTTATCTAATACCAAGCCAAACGGACTGAAATGGTCTTTTCAACCTTTATATAATTAGTGAATGATAAACATACATAAAATTATAAAAATCCATAAAATGAAAAAACTTTTAACAATAGCATGTATTTGCGCAGGTTTTGCACTTGCCGGCTGCAGCAACGATGATGACAGCACCCCGACATCTCAAGATTTTATTATAGATGCGCGAAACGTGGAAAACGGAAATGATTACAATTCTCAAATTGACAGTGTAAAAGCGGTGGTAAATTATGAGGAACATTACACTCCGGATGACGAGTTTTATGCAACGTATGATGTTTTTGCAAGTACAAATTATGTAAACGGCGGTTTTATGATGACTTTGCCTGCAAAAGTTGACAGTAAATATTTAAGCGGATTCTACCATCCCGATTTTGATGACCTGACTATAAGTGACAGGAATGCGAAATATATATCAATACAACCATCGGAGCAAATATTTGCATTCAAATCAGGAAAGTTGACAGGAGAGTTTTTCTATGGCAACAGGATTGATGACAACAACAGGGTATATGTTGTTTACATGTATGTAGACAGAGATGTTGTTATAAGTGGGTCGCGTACTTATGAAGTTGGCTATTTTGATCAGACGGATATTTTTGATAATGTGATATTGAAAAAAGGCTGGAATGAAGTTTACGAAAGCTACGCTTATAATTACGATACAAAGGTATCCGAGTCTGTATCTACAAATACCAAGCCAAACGGACTGAAATGGTCTTTCAGGCTTTATGAATAATGGTTAATTATAAAGTATACATAAAATTATAAAAATCTATAAAATGAAAAAACTTTTAACAATAGCATGTATTTGCGCAGGTTTTGCACTTGCCGGCTGCAGCAGCGATGACGGCAATGATAATACTCCGGCTAATTCTCTAACGATTGATGCCCGCGTAGAAAATGGAAATGATTACAATTCTCAAATTGACAGCGTGAGAGCCTTTGTAAACGATAATGACACAGAAGTAGTTGCAACGGCAGAGTATGTTAACGGCGGCTTTACCCTTACTTTACCTGCAAATATTGACAGCAGGCATCTTAACTCGATAACTGTACCAAGCGGACTGAAAGTTAGCGACAGGAATATGAAAATTACCGTAATCGACGCTTATGGCTTTGTTGGTGTAAAATCAGGACAGATAACAGGCGAGTTTCACTATATTCATACTTTTAACCAGGGAACGCACGATTTAGTGTCTGCTCACTTTTTTTATGTTGACAGAAATGCTACATGGGATGGTACTTACATAGATGATGATGGTGATGTTAGCGTTTGGGATAATGTTTCATTTAAAAAAGGCTGGAATACGGTATATTATACTGTAATTCATCATAATGACAATACTAATACGACTACATACTCCACAACAAAGCCGAATGTAATTAAGTGGCATTATTTCACTATCAGCGGCGGAATATAAAAGAACAGGCGCATGCAGTTTTAACATTATGTTACAAAAAATCAAAGGCGACAGCAAAAAGTCGCCTTTCGGTTTTAGTGTTGCAGCAACTCCGCTTCGCTCAAAGACAAACATCGCCATGATAGAACCAGCGAGGCAGAAGCCTAGTACGAACAGAAAATAAAGCTGAGAAAAATTAATTTTCAGAAAAATATTTTGACAAAAAAGAATTTGTAAGTAACTTTGCAAAGTTATTAAAATAAAATTGCATGAATGTCGAACAGAATAAATCACTCGAATACAATATATTAAACGGCACAAACGTTTGTTTGTGCCGTTTTTTTATGAATGCGGTTTTTTATGATTATAAAAAAATATGAAAGCAAAGTTAATTCTCGAAAACGGCAGACAGTTCGCTGGAACATCGTTTGGTTATGAGCATCCGACTTCGGGCGAAGTAGTTTTTAATACATCAATGTGCGGCTATCCCGAAAGCCTTACCGATCCATCGTATATCGGCGAAATTCTGGCGCTTACATATCCGCTTGCGGGAAATTACGGCGTACCTGCCGGAGAATTTGACAAATACGGACTGTCGCGTTTTTTTGAATCCGAAAAAATTCATGTACGTGCACTTGTAATTTCCAACTGTTCGGAACATTACAGTCACTGGAATGCAGGCGAAAGCCTGAGCAGCTGGCTGAAACAGCAGAAAATTCCTGCAATATCAAACATTGATACACGTGCGCTTACAAAACTTTTGCGCGAAAACGGCAGCATGCTCGGGCAAATAGTTTTCGATGGCGACTCGCCGGTTTCGGAAATATATAATCCTGCCGACGAAAACCTTGTTTCGCAGGCATCATGCAAACGCGTTATGCGCTACAACGAAGGCGGCGAATATAAAATAGCGCTTGTTGATTGCGGAGTAAAACACAATATTATTCGATGCCTGCTTAAGCGAAACGTAGAAGTGATACGGGTGCCGTGGGATTATGATTTTGCGCAAATCAACTTTGATGGATTATTTGTTTCCAACGGTCCGGGCAATCCCGAATACTGTACGGAAACAGTAGAAAATATCAGAAAAACTCTCAACGGCAATAAGCCGGTTTTTGGAATTTGTATGGGAAATCAATTACTGTCGCTTGCAAGCGGAGCAAAAACATACAGGTTGAAGTACGGGCATCGCAGTCACAATCAGCCAGTGCAGATGCTTACAGATAAGCGATGCTTTGTAACTTCGCAAAATCATGGCTATGCTGTTGACAACACAACATTAGGAAACGACTGGAAGCCGCTTTTTGTAAATCTCAACGACGGCACAAACGAAGGAATCCGGCATAAGACAAAACCTTTCTTTTCGGCGCAATTTCATCCCGAAGCGGCAAGCGGTCCTGTAGATACCGAATTTTTGTTCGACGAATTTTTAAAGAAAATATCCGAATCATTATTATGAAATCTTATTACGTATATCAAATTTTAAAATCATGAAACAGCACAGCATAAAAAAAGTATTACTGATTGGTTCCGGAGCATTAAAAATCGGTGAAGCCGGCGAGTTTGACTATTCTGGTTCGCAGGCTTTAAAGGCAATGAAAGAAGAAAATATCAAAACCGTATTGATAAATCCGAATATTGCAACCGTGCAAACTTCGGAAGGCGTTGCCGACAGGATTTACTTTTTGCCCGTAACTCCGTTTTTTGTCGAAAAGGTAATTATAAAGGAAAAGCCCGATGGAATAATGCTTGCATACGGCGGACAGACTGCGCTGAATTGCGGAGTTGAGCTGTACAGGCAGGGAATTTTTGAAAAATACGGATTAAAAGTTCTTGGAACTCCGGTACAGTCGATTATTGATACGGAAGACCGTGAAAAATTTAATCAAAAATTATCGGAAATAAATGTAAATTATATTGCAAGCGAAGCCGTTACAAACATCGAGGATGCACGCAATGCAGCGCAAAAGCTGGGTTATCCGGTTATTGTACGCGCAGCTTATGCGCTTGGCGGCTTGGGTAGCGGTTTTTGCGACAATGCAGACGAACTCGACACTCTGGTCGAACGGGCTTTTACGCATTCGCCGCAGGTGCTTATCGAAAAATCGCTAAAAGGCTGGAAAGAAATAGAATATGAAGTTGTACGAGATGCCTGCGATAACTGCATAACCGTATGCAATATGGAAAATATGGATCCGCTTGGAATACATACGGGCGAAAGCATTGTTGTTGCGCCTTCGCAAACCCTTACCAACAGCGAGTTTCACAAGCTTCGTGAGATTGCAATAAGAATAATCAGACACATAGGCGTTGTCGGCGAGTGTAATGTTCAATATGCTCTCGATCCTAATTCCGAAGATTATCGTGTTATTGAGGTCAATGCACGCCTTTCACGCTCGTCGGCGCTGGCGTCAAAAGCAACAGGATATCCGCTTGCTTTCATAGCTGCAAAACTCGGACTTGGTTACAGTTTATACGAACTGAAAAATAATGTAACCCGCGATACATCGGCTTTTTTTGAACCTGCGCTTGATTATGTCGTATGTAAAATTCCGCGCTGGGATATGGGAAAATTTCATGGCGTAAGCAAAAAACTTGGCAGCAGCATGAAAAGCGTAGGCGAAGTTATGGCTATAGGTCGCACTTTTGAAGAAGCCATACAAAAAGGATTGCGAATGATCGGTCAGGGAATGCACGGCTTTACAGCCAACAGGGAACTGATTGTAAGCAATATTGAAAAATCGCTTTCAGAACCTACGGACATGCGTATTTTTGTTATTGAACAGGCGCTGGAACGAAACTTTTCAATAGATGAAATTCACAGCCTTACAAAAATCGACAAATGGTTTTTATACAGATTAAAAAACATAAGCGATATAGCGCATAAACTTCAAAATAGCAAAAGCATTGAAGACGTTGATGATGAATTGATGAAAACGGCAAAACAGGCAGGCTTTTCGGATTTTCAGATAGGGCGCCTGTCGGATAAGTCCAAAATGACAACCGAAGAAGCAATGCTTGCAGTGCGCAAACTGCGCAAGCAGCGTAATATCCTGCCTTTTGTAAAGCAGATTGATACGCTTGCCGCAGAATATCCCGCACATACAAATTATCTCTATGTTACATACAATGGCGTTGAACATGATATTGATTTTTCGGATGACAAGCCGGTAATTGTTCTCGGCTCGGGAGCATACCGCATCGGCAGTTCCGTTGAATTTGACTGGTGTTCGGTGAATGCCGTAAAAACGGCGCGCAGATCGGGATACAAATCCATAATGATAAATTACAATCCCGAAACCGTTTCTACCGACTATGATGAATGTGACCGCCTGTATTTTGATGAACTTTCGTTTGAGCGTGTAATGGATATTGTTGATTTGGAAAAGCCGAAAGGCGTGATTGTTTCCGTTGGCGGGCAAATACCCAATAACCTTGCAATGCGCCTGTACGGTCAGAATGTTGCAATACTTGGAACTTCGCCCGTGAGTATCGACAGAGCCGAAAACCGTCATAAATTTTCGAGCATGCTTGACATTCTTAAAATCGACCAGCCGCGCTGGAAAGAGTTGAGCAATATGAAAGAAATTTACGATTTTGTTGACAATGCGGGATTTCCCGTTATTATCCGTCCATCATACGTTTTGTCGGGCGCAGCAATGAATGTCTGTTCAAACAGAGAAGAAATGGAATACTTTTTGAAACTTGCCGCAAACGTATCTAAAGAATTTCCCGTTGTAGTATCCGAATTTATTCAGAGCGCAAAAGAAATTGAATTTGACGGCGTTGCAAAAGATGGAGAAATTATGATTTATGCCATATCCGAGCATGTCGAATTTGCAGGCGTTCATTCCGGCGATGCAACACTTGTTTTTCCCGCCCAAAAAATTTATTTTGAAACAATACGCCGCTTGAAAAAGATAAGCCGGCAAATTGCAAAAGAATTACAGATAACAGGACCGTTTAATATTCAATATCTTGCAAAAAATAACGATATAAAAGTAATTGAATGTAATCTTCGCGCTTCGCGTACTTTTCCGTTCATTTCAAAAATACTTAAAACAAATTTTATTGATATTGCAACACGACTGATGCTCGATAAAGAGTTCATAAAGCCCGAAAAGACGGAATTTGATATTGATTATGTCGGAGTTAAGGCATCTCAATTTTCGTTTACGCGCTTGCAAAAAGCCGACCCCGTGCTTGGAGTCGATATGGCTTCAACCGGCGAAGTCGGCTGCATAGGCAATGATGTGAATGAGGCTCTGCTGCTTGCAATGCTGTCTGTCGGATACAATATTCCCAAACGCGGAATCATGATTTCTTCGGGTGAAGCAAAATCCAAAGTAACTCTGCTTGAAGCCTGCCGGCTGGCTTCCGAAAAAGGATTGAAAATTTACGCAACTCACGGAACAAAAGCATTTTTGCACGAACACGGAATAGATGCCATATCAGCAGGATGGCCCGATGAAAAAGGCGATAATAATGTCATAAAGCTCATAAGCGATAAGGCTTTCGATTTGGTTATAAACATTCCGAAAAATTTAACCAAAGATGAACTTAACAATGATTATGAAATACGCCGCAGTGCAATTGATCACAATATTCCATTGCTTACCAATGCGCGCTTGGCATCTGCATTTATAGAAGCCGCCTGCAGCCTTGATATTAATGACTTGGAAATTCGCAGCTGGAAAGAAATAAAATAAAAATGTGCATGCTATAAAATTTATGCAGGAAACAGATTTCCTATTCCTGTATAAAAACATTTATTTCGTGAAGCAATAAAAACCTGTCAATTTAAATTCACTGTAATTATTTGATTATATCATTATTAAGCTGATTTTACCCGACAGGTAAAAAAATACAGGTATAATAATGCATTATAATAATGCTGCAATTAAAAATTTTAAGTTAAAAGCTGCATATTAACCGAATTTTAACATTTCTGAAAAAAAATTTGTCCGATAATTTTAATTATAAGACAGGGTAATCGCAAGTGTATTAGCAATATAGACATTATGAGAAAAAATAAGGTATTTTTTTTGTTTTGTAACTTATTGAAAATAATATAATTTTGTAATGACATTGTCCTATAATTAAAATTATAAGACAAAATTTTTAATTTATTTAATAATTTATTGTAAAGCCAAAATTATGAAAAAAATCCTTTCAGTCGCGTTTTTAACGCTTTTCAGTATGGGTGCTATGTTAGGGCAGACAAAGGTTACAGGCAAGGTAACCGACCTTAATACAGGCGAACCCGTATCGTATGCATCGGTTATCGTTAAAGGGTATAATGCCGCAGGCACTTTTACCGACGATAACGGCAACTACACTATCAGTATGCCAGAAGGCAGTACTGCTATTATTGTCAGCTATATGGGCTATAAAACACAGGAAATTG